>NZ_JAEIMH010000058.1:0-20753 GCF_016464295.1 Streptomyces sp. N35
CTTGAACCCCCACGCCCGATAAAGGGCACTAGCACCTCAAGCTAGCGCGTCTGCCATTCCGCCACCCGGACTAGGTGTCTGTCGTTCGCGGGGTGTTCCCCGTGGCGACATGGACAACAATACCAAGCTTTCGGGGTGCCTTTCACCTGCGTATTCGGGGCGGCTGCGGGGGTGTGGGGCCGGGCCGATCTACCGTCTCACCATGAGTGATCGTGTCATTACGGAGGGCGCACCAGGGCGTTTGCCTAAGCCGTTGTCGCCGCTGCGGGAGCATCTGCGGGACAGCTTCTGGTTCGCGCCGACGGCCGGGATCGTCGTGATCTTCGGGCTGTGGCTGTTGGCCGCGTATGCCGATCGCGAGATTCTCGGGGCGCTGCAGGCGGACGGCGATGAGCGGGCGCTCGCCCGCGCCATCGGGTTCGCCGATGATGTGAAGGCCGTCGTCACCGTCATCAGCTCGGCGATGATGACCTTCATCGGTGTGGTGTTCAGCATCTCGCTCGTGGCCGTGCAGATGGCCAGCGGGCAGTTCAGTCCACGGGTCGTGCGGATCTTCGTCCGGTCACGGATCGCCAAGCTCACCTTCACCGTCTTTCTGGCGACGTTTCTGCTCTCGCTGCTCGTGCTCATGTCGTACGACGGTGAGCCCGACCCCCGCGCCGTGGACAGCGTGCCGATGGTCCAGGCCGTCCTGGCGCTGGTGATGGTGGGGCTGAGTCTGTTTCTGTTCATCGGCTATGTGAACGGGACGCTGCGGATGATGCGGGTCGGCTTCGTGATCGACCGGATCACACGCGAGGCGTTCCGTGTGGTGGCCAAGCAGCCGTCGGCGCGGGCCGGAGGCGGGGAGCCGGGCCTCGAGACCGCGCGGATCGCGCATCACGGGCGGGCCGGTGTGCTGCGGGATGTGCATATCGCGCGGCTGGTGCGGGCGGCTCGCAAGCAGGGCACCGTACTGCGGCTGATCCCGCGGATCGGGGATTTCGTGGTGCCGGGGACTGCGGTGCTCGCGGTGCACGGTGGGGCGGCGCCTTCGCGGCGGGCGCTCGCGTACACCGTGTCGGTCGGGGTCGAGCGGACCTTCCATCAGGATCTGGGGTTCGGGCTGCGGCAGCTGTCGGACATCGCGCTGCGGGCGCTGTCGCCCGCGGTCAACGATCCGACGACCGCGGTGCAGGCCCTGGACCGGATCGTCCAGTTCCTGGCCGCGCTGGTCGACAAACCGTTGGAGGCCGTTCGGCACCGCGACCGGCGCGGACGGGTGCGGCTGATCCAACCGGTGCCCGGCTGGGACGAGTTGGTCGATCTGGGGTTCGCGGAGATCCGCGGGTGTGCGGGCGGGCATCCGCAGGTGACACGGCGGATGATCGCCGGGCTCGACGATCTGCTGCTGCTCGCGCCCGCCGAGCGCAGCCGGCCGTTGCTGCGACACCGGGCGCTGCTCGTCGAGGCGGTGGAGGCCGCGGTACCGCAGGCCGCGGACCGGGCGTTCGCCCTTCATCCGGATCACCAAGGGATCGGCTGACGGATCACCAGGGGATCGGCTGAGGGATCTCCAAGTGATCGCCTGACGGATCACCAAGTGATCGGCCGACAGATCGCCGAGGGATCGGCTGAAGGGCGAACGCGCGGTGATGGCGGGTACGGGTGCTGCGAACCCGTACCCGGTCACCAGGGTGGTGGCTCGGGAGCCTCGCGGTCTCGGTCCGCTACGGCATCAGGTGGTAGTCCGGGAAGTTGCCGGGGATCCGCTCCCCCCCCGGGCCATGGGTGACCGAGCGGACGAGCAGTTCGCCGCCGACGAAGGCGCCGCGCCAGGAGGCGCCGAAGCCGCCGAAGAGCTCGTCGCGATCGCCGCGGGAGCGGGGCTTGCCGTGGCCGACCTTGAAGGCGCGGATCTGGGGTGCCAGACGCTTGTAGGTCGACGTGTCGTCGGTGGACAGGGTGGCCACGAGCGCGCCGTTCGAGGCGTTCATCGCGGCGAGCAGTTCCGCCTCGGTGTCGACCAGGACGATCGTGTCGACCGGGCCGAAGGGTTCCGCGTGGTGCAGCGGGGAGGACGGCGGCGGGTTGAGGAGCGTCACCGGGGTCAGATACGCCGAGGTGTCCTGGCCGGGCAGGAAGTGGCCGTCCGCGAGTGAGCCGCGGTGGAGCGGGACCGCGCCGCGGTCGATCGCCTCGGCGACCTGGTCGGCCAGTTCCTTGGCCTTGGCCGCGTTGATGAGCGGGCCGAAGTCCAGGGACGGCAGCGGGTCGGACGGGTCGGCCACGGCCAGCGGGTGACCGATGCGGATGTCCCGTACGGCCGGGAGATACGCGTCGAGGAACTGGTCGAACAGGGAACGCTGCACCACGAAGCGCGGGTACGCGGTGCAGCGCTGCTTGCCGTAGTCGAAGAGTTTGGGGATGACGGCGGACAGGGACGGCCAGTCGGAGAAGTTCCAGATGCCCCAGGTGTTGAGGCCCTCCTGTTCGAGGTTGTGGCGCTTGCCGAGGTCGGCGACGGCCGTGGCCACCGCCGCTCCCGTGTCGCGGCCGCCGACGAAGGAGACGCAGCCGATCTCCGGCGAGCGGACGAGGGCCTCGGACAGCTCGCCGCCGCTTCCGCTGACGAGCGTGACCGGGATGCCTTCGCGTACGGCGAGGGCACAGGCAAGCGTGAGGCAGGCGACGCCGCCGTCGGTCGGGGCCTTGGCGATCACCGCGTTGCCGGCCAGTGCCTGCACCAGCATCGCGTGGACCAGGACGGACATCGGGTAGTTCCAGCTCGCGATGTTGGACACGGGTCCGTCGAGCGGGGAGCGGTCTTCGAGCATGGGCTCGATGCCGTCCACGTACCAGCGCACGCCGTCGATCGCCCGGTCGACGTCGGCCTGGGCCAGGCGCCAGGGCTTGCCGATCTCCCAGACGAGGAGCAGCGCGAGCAGTTCGCGGTGTTCGGTGAGGGCGTCGAGGGTCGCGGCGACCTTGGCGCGGCGTTCCTCGAGCGGCACATGGCGCCAGGCGCGGTGCTGGTCGAGGGAGGCGCGGACCGCGGACCGCGCGGTCTCGGAGTCGAGTCGCGGGGGCCCGGCGATCGGGCTCCCGTCGACGGGGCTCGTGGCCGGCAGCGCGCGGCCGTCGGCCTGCCAGGTGCCGTTCCACAGATTGCGGACGCGGTCGTCCTGGAAGGCCTCGGGGGCGACGGCGAGGCAGCGCTGCCAGGCGTCGTTCCAGGAGGTTCCGGGCTTGAGGGTGAGGGTCGTGGAGGTGGTGAGGGTTGTTGCCATGAAGGGTCTCCGCTCACGGTGCACAGTCGGGGCGGGTATGGCGCTCGCTACCAGACGGTAGGGCGTGGTGCGGCAACTCGGCTGTGGCCGGGGCCACTTGGGACGCACCCAGGTGGCCCGCGGCCAGGGCTCGGGATCAGCGCTCGGTGTCGAGGGCTTCCAGGACCAGGCGTGCCGTTTCGGACGGGGTGGATCCCACCCGTACGCCTACGGCTTCGAGCGCTTCCTGCTTGGCCTTCGCCGTTCCGGAGGACCCGGAGACGATGGCGCCGGCGTGGCCCATGGTCTTGCCTTCGGGCGCGGTGAAGCCGGCGACGTATCCGACGACGGGCTTGGTGACGTGCTCGCGTATGTACGCGGCGGCACGTTCTTCCGCGTCGCCGCCGATCTCGCCGATGAGCACGATGAGTTCGGTGTCGGGGTCGGCCTGGAAGGCTTCCAGGCAGTCGATATGCGTGGTGCCGATGACGGGGTCGCCGCCGATGCCCACGCAGGTGGAGAAGCCGATGTCGCGCAGCTCGTACATGAGCTGGTACGTCAGGGTGCCGGACTTGGAGACCAGGCCGATCCGGCCGGGCTTGGTGATGTCGGACGGGATGATGCCCGCGTTGGACTGGCCGGGGGTGATCAGGCCGGGGCAGTTGGGGCCGACGATGCGGGTGCCGCGCTCTTTCGCGTACGCGACGAAGGTGACCGAGTCGTGTACGGGGATGCCCTCGGTGATCACCACGGCGAGGGCGATCCCGGCGTCGGCGGCCTCGATGACGGCCGCCTTGCAGAACGTGGGCGGCACGAAGACGATCGTGACGTCCGCGCCGGTCGCGTCCATCGCCTCGCGCACCCCGCCGAAGACGGGCACGGCGCGGTCGTCGAAGTCGACGGTCTGTCCGGCCTTGCGGGGGTTGACGCCGCCGACGACGTTCGTGCCGGCCGCGATCATCCTGCGGGTGTGCTTCATGCCCTCGGCGCCGGTCATGCCCTGGACGAGGACCTTGCTCTCCTTGGTCAGAAAGATGGCCATGGTCTGCTCCTGTGTCCTTGGGGAGAGGGCTACTTGGCGACGGCGAGGTCGGCGGCGCGCTGGGCGGCGCCGTCCATGGTGGGCTGCTGCTCGACGAGCGGATGGGCGTGGGCGGCGAGGATGGCGCGGCCCTGTGCGGCGTTGTTGCCGTCGAGCCGTACGACCAGGGGCTTGGTGAGGTTGACCTCGCCGAGCGCCTGGACGATGCCGTCGGCCACGGCGTCGCAGGCGGTGATGCCGCCGAAGACGTTGACGAAGACGGACTTCACGTCCGGGTCGGAGAGGATGACGGACAGACCGTCGGCCATGACCTGGGCGGAGGCGCCGCCGCCGATGTCGAGGAAGTTGGCGGGCTTTGCGCCGCAGCCGGCCACGACGTCGAGGGTGGACATGACCAGGCCCGCACCATTGCCGATGACGCCGACCTGGCCTTCGAGCTTCACGTAGTTGAGGCCCTTCTCGGCGGCCCTGGCCTCCAGCGGGTCGTCGTGCGCGCTCTCGCCGCCACCCCAACGTGCCTGCCGGAAGCGGGCGTTGTCGTCGAGGGTGACCTTGCCGTCGATCGCCATGAGCCGGCCGTCCTTGGTGCGGACGAGCGGGTTGACCTCGACGAGGACAGCGTCCTCTTTGGTGAGTACCGTCCACAGCTGCACCAGGATCTCGGCGCTCTCCGGCGGAAGCTGTGCCGCGGCGGCGATCTCCGCGGCCTTCTCGGCGGTGACGCCTTCGGTGGGGTCGATATGGATACGGGCCACCGCGTCGGGCCGGGTCGCGGCGACCTCCTCGATGTCCATACCGCCCTCGGCGGAGGCGATCGCGAGGAACCGCCCGGCCGCGCGGTCGAGCACGTAACTGACGTAGAACTCGCTCTCGATGTCCACCGGCTGAGCCAGCATCACCTTGTGGACGGTGTGGCCCTTGATGTCCATGCCGAGTATCTGACGTGCCGTGATCTCGGCTGATGCGGCGTCGGCGGCGAGCTTCACGCCGCCCGCCTTGCCGCGTCCACCGGTCTTCACCTGCGCCTTGACGACGACCTTGCCGCCGAGGCGTTCCGCGCTCGCACGGGCCTCCTTGGCGGTGACTGCTACTTCCGCGTTCGGCACCAACACGCCGTAGTCCGCGAAGAGTTCCCTGGCTTGGTGCTCGTACAGGTCCAATTTCGGCTCCTGACTCGAAAGTGCCGCACGCCCCCTGGACACCACCCACCGGATGCGGGATAACAAGCTTCATACAGTATTCGTCGACTGTATGCAATCTACCGCGACAGCACTGATGCGCTGCTCACGGCCGCTTTTCCGGCGGCCCGGGTGCGCTCCAACTCCTCAGGGAGAGAAGGGACTTCGCCATGCCCGATGAACTGATCGCCGCGCACACCGCACGGGCAGCGGCCCATGAGCTCCCTGCCGTGGAGTCCCGTGAACACCCTGCTGTGGAGTCCCATGAACTGCCCGCCGTGGAGAGCCTCGCCCATCTGCTCACGCATGCCGAGCACCCGGTGGTCGTGCTGTGCAGTCAGGTGTGGACGGCCCGCGCCACCGACGCGGCGGTCGACCTCATCCGCACCCTGGGCCTGCCGGCGTATGCCGACGGAGCCGCGCGCGGCACGCTGCCGCCCGGCGATGCGCAGCACTTCCTGCACTCGCGGGCCTACGCGTTCGCGGGAGCCGACGTGATCCTCGTCGTGGGTGCTCCTTTCGACCTCCGTGCACTTCGTGCCGGGTACGGCAGGAGGCTCGCTCCGCACGCGACGATCGTGCAGATCGACGCGGGGCACGTACTGCGTTCAGTGGCGCGGGCCGCCGCCGGTCTCCGCTTCCAGGAGCGGGCCGACCGTGCGGCGGTACGGCGCAAGGAGTGGCTGGACGAACTGCGGACCGCCGAGCAGACCGCCGAAGCCCTGTGGCAGCGGCATCTGACCTCGGACGCCTCCCCCGTCCACCCCTTCCGGCTGCTCGCCGAGATCGATCGATTCCTCACCGAGGACTCGGTGTTCATCGCCGACGACCCGCGGTCGGCCGAGCTGGCCGGCCGCCTTGTGCGGCCCAGGGCTCCCGGGCACTGGATGGACCCGGGGCCGCTCGGCACCGCGGGCGCCGGCATCCCGTTCGCGCTCGCCGTCCACCGGTCCTGCGCGGACAAGGAAACCGTCGTGCTCTTCGGCGACGATCCGTCCACTTCGGCGACCTGGGACTCCGAGGTCCTCGTCCGCCGTCACCTCCCCTTCGTCGGGGTCGTCGCCCACTCGGGCGGCGCCCTCTTCGCCAACCGGGCCCCGATGTACGGCATGCACGCCGAGGACGTCCGGGACCCCGCCGCCATCCGTCCCGCCCTGGAGCGTGCCCGCTCCTCGGGCGGACCGGCACTGATCGGCGTACGCATCGATCCGGACGCGTATCTCCCCGGATCGGTGAACTCACCGCACCACCCGAGCGAACAGAGCGACCTGAACCGGCAGAACGACCAATCCAGGAACAAGTAGAGGAGCGCTGTGCCATGACACAGACGAAGGCACTGGACGGCGTCCGCGTCCTCGACATGACTCATGTCCAGTCCGGACCATCGGCGACACAGCTGCTCGCCTGGCTCGGCGCGGACGTGGTCAAGTTGGAGGCCCCGACCGGAGATATCACCCGCAAGCAGCTACGTGACCTGCCCGATGTCGACTCCCTCTACTTCACGATGCTCAACTGCAACAAGCGGAGCATCACCCTCAACACCAAGACGGAGCGCGGCAAGGAGATCCTCACCGAGCTGATCCGCCGCTCGGACGTGATGGTCGAGAACTTCGGCCCGGGCGCGGTGGACCGTATGGGCTTCACCTGGGAGAAGATCCAGGAGATCAACCCTCGGATCGTCTACGCCTCCATCAAGGGGTTCGGCGACGGCCCGTACACCAACTTCAAGGCGTACGAGGTCGTGGCGCAGGCCATGGGCGGCTCCATGTCGACCACGGGCTTCGAAGACGGTCCCCCGCTGGCGACGGGGGCGCAGATCGGCGACTCGGGTACGGGCATTCATGCCGTCGCCGGCATTTTGGCGGCGCTCTTCCAGCGGGAGAGCACGGGCCGGGGGCAGCGGGTCAACGTGGCCATGCAGCACGCCGTGCTCAACCTCTGCCGGGTGAAGTTGCGCGATCAGCAGCGCCTGGCCCACGGCCCGCTCGCCGAGTATCCCAACGAGGACTTCGGCGACGAGGTTCCCCGTTCGGGCAACGCCTCCGGCGGCGGTCAGCCGGGCTGGGCGGTCAAGTGCGCGCCGGGCGGCCCGAACGACTGGGTGTATGTGATCGTGCAGCCCGTCGGCTGGAAGCCGATCTCCGAGCTGATCGGACGGCCCGAGCTGGCCGAGGACCCGGACTGGGCGACGCCCGAGGCACGCCTTCCGAAGCTCAACAAGATGTTCCAGCTCATCGAGGAGTGGAGCTCGACCCTGCCCAAGTGGGAGGTGCTCGAGAAGCTCAACGCGCACAACATCCCATGCGGACCGATTCTCTCCACCAAGGAGATCATCGAGGACGACTCCCTGGTCGCCAACGAGATGGTCGTCAAGGTTCCGCACCCCGAGCGAGGCGAGTTCACCACGGTCGGCTCCCCGCTCAAGTTGTCCGACTCGCCGGTGAACGTGGTCAGTTCACCGCTGCTCGGTGAGCACAACGAAGAGGTCTACGTCGGCGAGCTCGGGCTCGGCGACGAGGAAATCCGTCTGCTCAAGTCGACTGGAGTGATCTGAAGTGATGGCCGAAGACCGTGCGCTGACGGTGCGGGCCCTGCTCGACGCCGTACGCGCCGAGGGGCGCAGCACTCTCACCGCGCCGGAGGGCAAGGTGATCGCCGACGCGTACGGCATCGCTGTACCCGGCGAGGAGCTGGCCCGTGATGTCGACGAGGCGGTGGCCGCGGCGGCGCGCTTCGACGGACCGGTGGTCCTGAAGATCGTCTCCCCCGACATCCTGCACAAGACCGACGCGGGGGGCGTGATCGTCGGAGTCGAGGGCGCCGCCGGCGTAAGGGCCGCCTTCCACAAGATCGTTGAGAACGCGAAGGCGTACAACTCCGCGGCGAAGATCGACGGCATCCAGGTGCAGCAGATGCTGCCGCCGGGCCAGGAGGTCATCGTCGGTGCCGTCACCGATCCGACCTTCGGCAAGGTCGTGGCCTTCGGTCTCGGCGGTGTGCTCGTCGAGGTCCTAAAGGACGTCACCTTCCGGCTCGCGCCCGTCAGCCCGGACGAGGCGCAGTCGATGCTCGACTCCATCAAGGCGGCCGAGATCCTGCGCGGTGTGCGCGGCGCGCCGCCGGTGGACCGCTGGGCGGTCGCCGAGCAGATCCGCCGTGTCTCCGAACTGGTCACGGACTTCCCGGAGATCGTGGAGGTCGACCTCAACCCGGTGATCGCCACGCCCGAGGGCGCGATGGCCGCGGACATCCGCGTGATCCTGACGGATGAACTGCCCAAGGAGCGCCGCAAGTACAGCCGCGAGGAGATCCTGCGCTCGATGAAGCGGCTGATGCAGCCGCGCTCGGTCGCGGTGATCGGTGCCTCCAACGAGCAGGGCAAGATCGGCAATTCGGTCATGCGCAACCTGATCGACGGCGGCTTCGGCGGAGAGATCCATCCGGTGAACCCCAAGGCCGATGACATCTTGGGCCGCAAGGCGTACAAGAGTGTCACGGACGTTCCGGGTGAGGTGGATGTGGCGGTCTTCGCGATCCCCGCCAAGTTCGTGGCTTCGGCGCTGGAGGAGGTGGGGCGCAAGGGCATACCGAACGCCGTGCTCATCCCCTCCGGGTTCGCCGAGACCGGCGAGCACGCCCTCCAGGACGAGATCGTGGAGATCGCCGAGCGCCATGGCGTACGGCTCCTCGGGCCCAACATCTACGGCTACTACTCGACGTGGCAGGACCTGTGCGCCACGTTCTGCACGCCGTACGACGTGAAGGGCGGTGTGGCGCTGACCAGTCAGTCCGGCGGGATCGGGATGGCGATCCTGGGCTTCGCGCGGACGACCAAGACGGGTGTGTCGGCGATCGTCGGCCTCGGCAACAAGTCGGACCTCGACGAGGACGATCTGCTCACCTGGTTCGGCGAGGACCCCAACACCGACTGCATCGCGATGCACTTGGAGGACCTCAAGGACGGCCGGGCCTTCGTGGAGGCCGCGCGGGCGACCGTGCCGAAGAAGCCGGTCGTGGTTCTCAAGGCGGGCCGTACGGCGGCCGGCGCCAAGGCGGCCGGCTCGCACACCGGGGCACTGGCCGGCGACGACGCGGTGTACGAGGACATCCTCAAGCAGGCGGGCGTGATCCGGGCGCCGGGTCTCAACGACATGCTCGAGTACGCGCGTGCGCTGCCGATCATGCCCACTCCCCAGGGCGACAACGTCGTGATCATCACCGGCGCGGGCGGCAGCGGTGTGCTGCTCTCCGACGCGGTGACGGACAACGGCCTGGAACTGATGGAGATTCCGGAGGATCTGGACGCGGCCTTCCGGAAGTTCATCCCGCCGTTCGGAGCCGCGGGCAACCCCGTGGACATCACCGGCGGCGAACCCCCTTCGACGTACGAGGCGACCATCCGTCTCGGCCTCGAGGACCCGCGGATCCACTCCCTGGTGCTCGGCTACTGGCACACGATCGTCACTCCCCCGATGGTCTTCGCCGAGCTCACCGCGAAGGTGGTGGCCGAGTTCAAGGAACGCGGCATCGAGAAGCCGGTCGTCGCGTCGCTCGCGGGCGATGTCGAGGTCGAAGAGGCCTGCCAGTACCTCTTCGAGCACGGCGTGGTCGCCTACCCCTACACCACGGAGAAGCCGGTCGCCGTGCTCGGCGCGAAGTATCGCTGGGCGCGCGCGGCGGGGTTGTTGGGGGGCGGTCGATGAGCTGACCGAGCTCACCACGGGGCCTGCGGTGACCGCTCGCCGCAGGCCCCGGCACCGGAAGGAAGTTGGACAGGGGGCGCTGGCCAGGCTTCTTCGACGCTAGGGGTGCTGAAGCTCAATGACTACAACTGATCTGCCTACGTCGGCTCCGTATCAGGAGCTGACCGACAAGAACGGCCGCGTGTATCGAGTCGGTGAGACCGATATCGACATCATGGGGCGTAAGCGCAAGTGGATGGTCATCCTGCCGTGGATCGGCATGATGGGGATTTCGTCGGCGGAGTACGCGTTCGCGTCCGCCGAGGACACCTTGCACGAGGCCCATGCTTGGTCCAGCACCAGCATCTACTGGATGCTGACGGTCTGGGTGTTCTTCCAGGCGGCGGTCGCCTTCCCCGCAGGAAAGCTGCGCGAGTCCGGAAAGCTGCCCGCCCGCTGGGCGATGATGCTCGGTGCGGCCGGCACCTTCATGGGCTATCTGTCGCTGGCCTTCGCGCCGCATGTCATGGTCGCCGTCATCGGATTCGGCGTGTTCAGCGGTATGGGCGCGGGCATGGTGTACGCCACCTGCGTCAACATGGTCGGCAAGTGGTATCCGGAGCGCAAGGGCGGCAAGACCGGATTCGTCAACGGCGGTTTCGCCTACGGTTCGGTGCCGTTCGTCTTCCTCTTCCACGGCTACATGGACGCGAGCAACTACCAGTGGGTGCTGGTCTCGGCGGGTCTGTTCCTCGCCGGAGCCGTGGCGTATGCCGGCTTCTTCTTCAAGGACCCGCCGAAGAACTGGTGGCCGGCCGAGATCGACCCGCTCAACCCGCCGAAGGACCCGCGTGCGGCCCGTTCGCTGCAGAAGAATCCGCCGGCGGTCCAGCAGTTCAGCCCCGGAGAGGCCTGGAAGACCGGCCGTGTCGCGGTGATGTGGGTCTGTCTCGCCTTCACTTCCGGCGTCAACATCTTCGGTATCTCGTTCCAGGTCGACATCGGCGAATCCGCCGGGTTCGCCGCGGGGATCGTGGCGACGGCCATGTCCTTGAAGGCCATCGTCAACGGCACCGGCCGCGGAGTCATCGGCTGGCTCTCCGACCGGTACGGACGGAAGGAATGCCTGCTCTTCGTCTGTATCGTCCTGGGGGCCTCGCAGTTCGGCATCATCTGGTCGGCCGACATGAAGAGCCTGCCGCTGTTCCTGCTCTTCTCCGCGATCTCCGGCTTCGGTGGCGGCGCCATCTTCCCGATGTTCGCGGCGATGACGGCCGACTACTTCGGTGAGAACAACAACGCCTCCAACTACGGAATGGTGTACAGCTCCAAGCTGGTCTCCGGTCTGGGTGCCGGCATGGGTTCCGTCGCCGTGACCGCCTGGGGGCTCAACGGCGCCTTCACGCTGGCGGGCACCCTTTCCTTCGCGGCGTTCTTCATCGCCCTGTTCCTCAAGGCGCCGGGACGCGACTACAAGGGGCGTCTCGTCTCGCCCAATCCCCTGCCGATCAGCCGAGAGGCCGAGTAGATCGGAGCAGATCTCCCCGCACGTCAGGGCCCGCCCCGCTTTCCCAGGGGCGGGCCCTGACCGTCTCCGTCCAGTCTCCCATTGAGATTGCATACTGTCTACTATCTCAAGTGTGATGCGTGACGCCTCGCGGTGGCCCAACGCCTGCTGTTGTCCGGCGAGTTCGGACCGCGAGCTCGCCCGCCGCCAAGGGGGGAGCCCCCGGCCGCCGGGCCCCGGGGGTCGGCGGGCGGGCCGGGGAGGGGGGGGGGGGGGGCGGTCAGTCGCCGCAGCGCTCGCGCAGCGAGTGGAGGTGCTCGCTGGACTTGCGGGCGAACGCGAAGGACTCCGCCGGGTTGTCGTGCTCGGCCTGCCAGTGGTGGTAGCGGCGGCCGTTGTGGGACTTGCGGGTCACCTCCGAGAGGAACCTCTTGTAGTCGATGTCGCCGTCACCGACGTCCGTCATGCGGTAGCCGTACGTGGACGTCGGGTCCTTGGTGCCGTCCTTGACGTGGAACAGCGGGTAGCGGTGCGGCTGCTTGAGGACGTACCGCAGCGGGTCGAAGGGGCGCGGGGTCCCGTCGACCTGCTTCGAGAAGCGGAACTGGCCCGCGTACGCCCAGAAGATGTCCATCTCCAGGAAGACCAGGTCGGGGTCGGTCTCGGCGAGCAGCACGTCGTAGAGGCGGACGTTGGGCTTGTCCGAGGCGAACATGAACTCCTCGGAGTGGTTGTGCTGGTAGAACTTCATGCCGCGCTTCCTGGCCGCGGCTCCATAGGTGTTGAACTCCTCGGCGGCGCGCTTCCACGCGTCGACCGTGTCGCCGTAGCGGAACGGTCCCGAGGCGGTGCCGATGTGCTTGAGGCCGAGGGCCTGCGCGTCGTCGAGGACCTTGTTGAGGTTGGTCGCGAACGTGTACGCGTTCGGGTCGTTGGAGTAGTAACCGACATGGCTGCCGATCGCGTTCAGACCGTGGTCGCGCGTGACCTGCTTGAGCTGGGCCAGCGTAATGGCGCCCGCCGAGCCCTGGGTGTAGCCGGCGTACTCGACCTCGTCGTAGCCGTACTTCTGGAGCTCCGCGAACACCGCCGCGAAGCCGAGCGTGGAGACCTTGTCGCGCAGGCTGTAGAGCTGGATGCCGAGCCGGCCTTCGGGCAGGACGGGACGACCGCGGCCGTGGCCGCCCGATGCCGATTCGGCATCCGCCGCCGCGGAGGGCGTGGCGGCGGCACCGATCAGGGCGGGCGCCGGGACTCCCGCGGCCACGCCGAGGGCGGTGCGTCTGCTGAGACGCTGGGCGAGCGCCGGGTCCTGGGGGGTACGCGGTGTGCGGGCCATGCGGGAACTCCTTTGATTTCGGGGCGTTGTCAGTGGTGTCTGATTGAGTTGAGTCAGTCGAATTGAGTCAGTCGAGTTGAGACGTGGAGCGGGGATGCGGGAGCGGGCCGGTTCAGCCCAGTCCCGCGAGGGAGAGCAACAGCGACTTCACATCGGTGGCCTTCAGGGGGCCATCGACAGCGCGGGGGGTGGAGATCAGGATGAGCGGACCGTCTTGCGGATCGTCGGGGAGCCTGCCGTGGCTGCCGCGAATAGGTGACGGGTCCAGGGGCACCACGGCCATGCGGTAACGCATGCCGAGTTTCTTGCGTGCCAGGGCCTTGGCCGCCTTGACCTTCACATAGGGGTCGAGGGGGTCCATGAAGAGTTCGACCGGGTCATAGCCGGGTTTGCGGTGGATCTCGACGAGCTGCGCGAAGTCGGGCGCGCGATCGTCGTCGAGCCAGTAGTAGTACGTGAACCAGGCGTCCGGCTCCGCTATGGCGACGAGCTCGCCGGAGCGCGGATGGTCGAGGCCGTAGCTCTTCTTGCCCTCGTCGTCGAGGAGTTCGTCGATGCCTTCGAGACCGGCCAGGGCTTGTTTCGTCGCGTCCATGTCCTCCGGGCTGCGCACGTAGATGTGCGCGAGCTGGTGGTCGGCCACGGCGAAGGCGCGCGAGGCCATGGTGTCGAGGTACTCCATGCCGTCCTGGGTGTGCACCTCGAGCAGCCCTGCCCTGCGCAGGGCGCGGTTGATGTCCACATGACGGCTGACCTTGGTGATGCCGTACTCGGACAGGGCGACCACGGTGCGGCCTTGCGCCTTGGCGTCGGCCAGGAGCGGGCCGAGGGCCGTGTCGATGTCCCTGGCCGCTTGCAGGGAGCGGGGGTCGTCGGGCCCGAAGCGCTGCAGGTCGTAGTCGAGATGGGGGAGGTAGCAGAGCGTCAGATCTGGGCGGCGGGTGCGCATGATGTGGCGGGTCGCGTCGATGATCCACTGCGAGGAGGTGAGATTCGCGCCGGGGCCCCAGAAGGTGAACAGGGGGAACGTGCCGAATTTCTCGGTGAGTTCGTCGTGCAGCGCCGGTGGCCGCGTGTAGCAGTCGGGCTCTTTGCGGCCGTCCGCGTAATAGACGGGACGGGGAGTGACGATGATGTCGGTGTCCGCGCCCATGGCGTACCACCAGCAGATATTGGCGACCGTGTAGCCGGGGTGGACCCGGCGGGCGGCGTCCCAGAGTTTGTCGCCCGTGACCAGGCGGTTGTGCTGGCGCCACAGCAGGACGTCGCCGAGTTCGCGGAAGTACCAGCCGTTGCCGACGATGCCGTGTTCGGCGGGCATCGTGCCGGTCAGGAAGGTGGACTGGGCGGCGCAGGTGACGGCGGGCAGCACGGTGCCGAGGGCGGCCTGGGAACCGTCCGCGGCAAGGGACTTGAGGTTCGGCATGTGCGCGAGCAGACGGGGGGTGAGGCCGACGACGTCCAGGACCAGGAGCGGGGTGGGACCGCCGTCGGGCTTCGCGGTGTCGGGGGTCGGGGCGACGGTCACGGCAGCTCCTTGAGGCCCAGGTCGACGAGGAGGTCACGGGCGAGGGTGAGTTCGGCGGCGATGCCGTCGGCGAGCTGGCTGCGGGCGCGCGGACGCAGCGCGTCGGGCAGGGCCTGCCAGGTGTACGTCTCGACCTCGAGGTGGCGGGTGAGCGGCGCCGGGCCGCCCACGAGGCGGGTCAGGACGTCCTTGAGGACATCGAGGGTGGAGGTGAGGGGCGGCTCGGGGGCGGCGTGCAGCGGGACGTGGAAGTGGGAGCGCCAGGGCGCGGTCTCGGGCAGGGCGTTGCCGTCGAGGGCCTCGCCCAGGTCGTCCGTGCCGTGCAGCCGGCCCGCGCTGCGGGTGCGGGTCTGGTGCAGGAAGCGGGGCTCGTCGAAGGCCGCCAATGCGGTGCGGACTTCGGGCAGTCGGGGCTGTTCGGCATGGAGTGCGGCCGAGAGCTGGACCTTGTGGATGGGGATGCCCGCGACGGCCAGGGCGTCGAGCGCGGTCCCCGGATCTTCGAAGGAGGTGGCGAGATGGCAGGTGTCGACGCAGATGCCGATGCGGTCATGACCGACGTCGGCCAGCGGGGCGATCGCGTCGGCGGTGGTCTCGACGGTGCAGCCGGGCTCTGGTTCCAGGCCGATACGGATCGAGCGGCCGGTGAGCTCCTCGAGCGCATCCAGGCGCTGGGCCAGGGTGGTGAGGGCGTCGCGTGCGAGGGCGGCGCGGGTGTCGTCGTAGGCGGTGCGCCAGGCGAGCGGAAGCGTCGAGATGCTGCCTTCGGTGGCGTCGTCCGGGAGCAGCGAGGTGAGCAGCCGGGCCAGGTCGGTGGTGTGGCCGAGGCGTTCCGGGTCGGCCCAGTCCGGCTTGTACACGCGGTACTTGACCTCTTCGGCGCCGAAGCCCTCGTACGGGAAGCCGTTGAGGGTGACCACTTCGAGGCCGCGCCGGTCGAGTTCGGCGCGCAGTCCGCGCAGCGCGGCGGGGTCGGCGATCAGGGCGCGGGCGGCGTCGCGCGCGAGCCACAGACCGATGCCGAGGCGGTCCCTGCCGAGCCGTTTGCGGACCGGTTCGCAGTGGTCGCGAAGCTGGGCGAGCACGCCGTCGAGGGTCTCGGCGGGGTGGACATTGGTGCAGTACGCGAGGTGGACGGTGGAACCGTCGGGGTGGCGGAAGCGCATGGCTCACTCACCGCCGCGCAGGATGGAGTTCCCCTCGTGCGTGGCGTCCGTGCCCTCGACATCGAGGTGGAGGCGGCCACTCAGTCCGTAGAAGGCGACCGGGTTGCGCCACATCACCAGGTCGACCATGTCGTCGTCGAACCCCGCTTCGAGCATGGCGTCGGCGACCTTGCGGGTCTTGAGCGGGTCGCTCTTTCCCCAGTCCGCGGCGGAGTTGACCAGCACCTTCTCCGGTCCGTAGGCCCGCAGAATCGCGACCATCCGGTCCTCGTCCATCTTGGTGTCGGGATAGACGGAGAACCCGAGCCAGCAGCCGGCGTCCTTGGCGTCCTTGACCGTGGTCTCGTTGAGGTGGTCGAGCAGCACACGGTCGAGCGGCAGCGCCGACTCGCGGACGACGTCGATGGTGCGGTGCAGACCGGCGAGCTTGTCGCGGTGCGGGGTGTGCACGAGCGCGGGGAGTTCGGCGTCCGCGGCCATCTGGAGCTGGGCGGACAGGGCGGTGTCCTCGGCCGGGGTCATCGAGTCGTACCCGATCTCGCCGACGGCGACGACGTTGTCCTTGACCAGATAGCGCGGCAGCTGGTCGAGGACCGGGGTGCAGCGGGGGTCGTTCGCCTCCTTGGGGTTGAGGGCGATCGTGCAGTGGTGGGCGATCCCGTACTGCGCCGCGCGGAAGGGCTCCCAGCCGAGGAGCGAGTCGAAGTAGTCGTAGAAGGAGGACGGGGAGGTGCGGGGCTGGCCCAGCCAGAAGGCCGGCTCGACGACGGCGCGGACGCCGGCCGCGTACATGGCCTCGTAGTCGTCGGTGGTGCGGGAGGTCATATGGATGTGGGGGTCGAAGATGCGCATCAGGACTCCTGGGGGGACGCGGCGGAGGCGGCTTCGGCGGGCTGCTCGGTGGGGCCCTCGGTCAGCGCCCCGGTGGGGCCCTCGGTCGGCGCCTCGGTGGGTCCCTCGGTCGGCGCCTCGGTGAGGGCCAGGACGCGTTGCAGATCGCCGGGGACGGGGCGGCCCGCGGCGGTGCGCTCGCGCGCGTAGTCGCCGAGCATGCGGGCGAGTTCTCCGTCGCCTCGGGCGCGGTCGGCGAGCGCGGCGACGGCATCGACGCTCACGCCGGTGAACAGACACTTCAGTACGGCGTGCCGCCAGGCATGGGCGTCGAGGTGCTCGGCGCCGTAGGGGCCGACGGCCGCGGCCACCAGGGAGGTGTCGTTGGTGCGCAGGGCGTCTTCCGTGAGCCCGAGCGCCTCGGGTCCGGGGACGAGGTGGGCGAGGGAGCCCAGGACGGCGCGGCGTTCGGCGGCGGTGCCCTGCTCGTAGAGACGGGTCAGGGTGGCGGCGTCGGCGCGGGCGGCGTGCAGGAGGAGCAGCCGGGCGTCGTCGGCGTGTTCGGGGCCGCAGCGGCGGCCGGCCTGGGCGAAGCGCAACTCCCAGGTGGGGGCGGGTGCTTGGCTTGCGGTCACCTGAGGGGCGGGAGCTGCGGACGGGGTTTGCTGGGCGGGCGCTGTGGCGAGGGCTTGGGCGGGCGCTGTGGCGAGGGCTTGGGCGGACGCTGCGGCGAGGGCCTGGGCGAGCCAGGCCCTGGCGTCGTCGTCCAGGGCGGATTCGAGGCGGGCGCGGAGGGCCCCGAGGGCGGGGGTACTGGTCATGGCCTGCCTCCTTCGGCGGGCTGGGCGTCGAGGGGTGCCGCCTGGGCGGCCGGGTACCGGGTGACCGGTCCGGGCGCGGGCTGCACCGGCTCCCGGTGTTCGGCTCCCGCCGCCGTGCGGCGTTGTTGTGCGCGGCGTTCCGCCGCCGCCTGGGCCAGATGCAGGAACTCCAGTGATTCCTCGGCCAGTTGGGGGCCGGCGTGGGAGTGCCGGGGCAGTTCGACGACGGTGAGGCCCTGATAGCCGGTGGCGGCCAGCGCGTCGAGGACGGGCGGGAAGTCGATCTCGCCCTCACCGAAGGGAAGGTGTTCATGGACGCCGCGGCGCATGTCCTCGATCTGCACATGCCGCAGCCAGGGCGCGGCGTCGCGGATGCAGTCGGCCGGCGACGCCGGTTCGAGGCACTGGCAGTGACCGATGTCGAGGGTGAGCCCGAGAGCCTCCGGGGCGCCCAGATCCGTTCGCAGCCGGTGGAAGTCGGCGAGGCAGGAGAGAAGGTGCCCGGGTTCGGGCTCGATCGCCAGGGGTGTGCCCGAGCCCTCGGCCGCGTCGACGACCGGGGCGATCGCCTCGGCGAGCCGTTTCCACGCCGTGTCGTCGGCGGTGCCCTCGGGCTTGATGCCGCTGAAGCAGTGCACGGCATGCGCGCCCAGGTCGCCGGCCACGCGTACGGCGCGGATCAACAGCCGTACACGGGCGGCGCGGCGGTCGGGATCGGGGTCGAGGAGGGAGGGGCCGTGTTTGCGGCGCGGGTCCAGGACATAGCGCGCGCCGGTTTCGATGGTCGCCGTGAGGCCGAGCTGGTCGAGTCGGCGGGCCACCCGGCGGGTGCGGGCCGCGAGGTCGGGCGCCATCGGATCCAGATGCATGTGGTCGAGGGTGAGACCGACGCCCTCGTACCCCAGGTCGGCGAGCAGACCGAGGGCGTCGTCGAGGCGCAGATCGGTCAGCCCGTTGGTGCCGTAGCCGAAACGGAGGCTCATGTGACGCTCACCTTCCGTGCGAACCGGCGGGCGAGGGGGGCCAGCGACGCGGTGACGACCGCGACGCCGGGGTGGCCCGACCGGGCCGCGAGGGCGGCCTGGAGCGGGATCATCGCGCGGATCCCGCCGCCGACGGCTCGTTGGGTGAGCTGGGGCGAGGGGGTGAGGAGCGCGTGGGAGAGGAGCTGCGCCGCGGGGAGGGGGGCCTGCGCGGCGGGGAGGGCGTCCAGCGCGCCCGGGGGGGAGCGCAGGCGGGGGGGGGGGGTGGGGCCCGGCAGGCCGAGGGCGGCTGCGACTCCTCGGCCCGCCGGGAGCTGGTGGGATGCGGGCGTCGGGCCGACCGGGAGCTGGTGGGATGCGGGCGTCGGGCCGGGGACCGGCGAGCCGTGCGCCACCCGGCCGTGCGCGACCGCACGCGCCAGCACCGCCGTGACGGCGAGTCCCGCCAGCGGAGCCAGGGTTGAGCCGCCCTCCGCCTCGCGACGGGAGACCGTGGTGACGGAGAAGGTGTGGGCGCCGAGCAGCGCGGAGGCCGGCAGGGCGGGCCGGACCCGCCCGGTGGTGGCGACAGCCCCGAGGAGCAGGTCGAGCGACCGGGCGCCGGCCATGGCGAGAGGGCCCGCCGGGGTGTTCTTCAAGCCCAGGTCGTACGCCCATACGGTGCCGGCGAGCGCGCCCGCGACGGCGAGCGGACGCCGCCCGGCCAGCGACGCGAGCGCAAGCCCGGCCGCCGTGAGACCGGTGGCCGCGGCCAGCGGGGCGAACGGGGTGATACGGCCCGAGGGAAGGGGGCGGTGCGGGCGTTCCACGGCGTCGACCTCGCGGTCGGCCCAGTCGTTGAGGGCCATCCCGGCCTCGTACAGACAGAGCGAGGAGGCGATCGCGAGCAAGGTGCGTCCCCGCGGCCGCGCACCGCTCGCGGCAGCGCCGGCGAGGGCGTCGCCGGGGACGGTGAACAGGGCGGACACGCGCAGGAGTTCGGCCCAGTCGCCGAGGCCAGGGCGGTGGTGAGATGGCGAGTCCTCGCCGGGTAGTGCCTCCGGGCGCGGCATGCCGCTCTCCCCCGATGCGTCCCCCGCACCTCTGACAACGTTCTCCCCGGCGGAGACACGACCGGTTCCGGGCGGTGGCCCGGGGCGCGTCCCCGGCTCGCCCGGCTCCGCGGCGGCGGCGCCTTCGACGGTCACCGCGCCACCGGTCACGGGTGCGGACCGACGTCCGCCGCCCCGTCCGATCCCCGACCGAGCCGCCCCCACAACCCCCGCCACCGCCAGCGCGCCCGCCAAGGACAGCAGGCGGACGCGACCGCCGGTCATCGAGCGGCTCGCAGCTGCTCGGCAAAGGACAAGAGGTGGGTGAACTGCTCGCCGAGGGAGGAGGATTCGCCGTCCGGGTCCTTGAAGTAGAAGCCGAGTTCCGGCCGCGGACCCGTCAGGCCCACGTCCCCGGCGCGCGCGACCAGCCGGGCCAGGTCGAGGACCAGCGGTGCGGCGAGCGCCGAGTCGCAGCCCTGCCAGATGGTCTGGAGCACCATCCGCGAGCCGAGGAAGCCGTCGAAGGCGATGTGGTCCCAGGCGGTCTTCCAGTCACCGAGCGCCGGGACGTCGTCGATGTGCACCTCGCCCTGCGGCGCGGCGCCGAGCACGTCGGCAAGGACACGCTCCTTGCCGGCGTTCTTGGCGGCCGCCGCGGCGGGGTCGGCCAGCGCGGCACCGTCGCCGCCGCCGAGCAGGTTCGCGCCGGACCAGGCACGTACGTCGAGTGCGCGCTGCAGGAACATCGGCGCGAGGACGGAGCGCAGCAGCGTCTGGCCGGTCTTGCCGTCCCGCCCGGCCCAGGTGAGCCCCGAGGAGGCGGACTCGACGGCCAGTGCGGGGTGGTGCATCCCCGTGGACGGGGTGAAGTTGACATACGCGTGCCCGGCCCGCAGCGCGGCGGCCGCGTACAGCGAGCTGACGGGGAGCCGCTCGGAGTCGGGGTCGGGCAAGGGCTCCGTCGAGGACACGTTCACCACGACGGCCCGGGCGAGTCCCCGCCGCCGTACGAAGTCCGTGATGTCCGCGGCGAAGGCGCCGATCAGCTCCTCGTCCGAGCGGGCGTCGCCCGGAAGCGGGCCGCCGGGCCGTATCTCCGCGTCCGCGGCGGCCAGTTCGGCGCCGACCGAGGCCGGCAGACCGTACGGCAGCACTCCCCCGGCGGCCAGGTGCTCGGCGCGCTTGGGCAGCGGGCAGCTGTTGGTGTCATGGCCGCCGAACACGAGCGACCCCACGGGCGCGAGCGAGCAGTCCGTGAAGGGCGGCGTCTCGGTGACCATGCCGGTCGCCGGATGCAGCCCGGCGGCGACGGCCGCCGCGCCGGCGACGGCGGGGGGGGGGGGGGGGGCGCCGCGCCCCCCGCCCCCCCCCCCCCCCCCCGGCGCGGGGGGGCG
>NZ_JAEIMH010000058.1:20763-55064 GCF_016464295.1 Streptomyces sp. N35
GGGGCGCGACCGAGCGGCCCGGGGAGGCGGCCGTCGCGGGGCCCATGGCGGCCGCGGGACGCAGCCGGGCGGCGGCGGCCGCCGCGCCGGCGACGACGGTGGTGGCGACGGAGCCCCGGGCTCCGATCAGCCACACTCCCAAGGCGGGCGCGGTGGACGGCGGTTGGGGGGATGCGGACGTGGACACAGGGAGCCTCCTGTCGTGCACGGACCATTGCCGGATAGTCCCGGCCGCTGTCGGAATCTGCCGCCCAGCCGCCGGACAGTCCGGCCGCCGGCGGGACGAGCCGCCGGCCACCGGACAGATCCCGGCCACCGGCGGGCCATCCCGCCCGTCGCCGGGTCGGCGCCGGGAGGGGCGGGCCGGGCCCGGCCGCCCCCCCGGTCCAATCCGGGGGTGATCAATTCGGGGGCAGCCGGTCCGGCCTGGCCCTGCTCACCCGGAGGCGACAGGGCCTGAGACGTCGGGCGGAGGTCCGGCGTCCGCCGCCCGACGCCGTACTAGGCGCCCGGAACGGGCAGGTGCTTCAACTGGATGTTGCGGAAGGAGACCTGGTCGGCGGCGCCGTGGTTCTGCAGACCGATGTAGCCGTCGGTCAGGCTCCGCGCGGGGTCCGTGTTGGTGAAGTCGTTGATCTTGACTCCGTTGAGGAACACCTGGAGGCGCTCCCCCTGGACCCTGATCTCGTACGAGTTCCACTGGCCTGGCGGCCGCAGCACCTGGTCACGGGCCTTGATGTTCGCCGACTTGAACGAGTAGACCGCTCCTGTCGTGCGATCGGCCGCGTCGGAGGCGTCGATCTGGATCTCGTATCCCTTGTTCACCGCGGACCACGGATCGTCGGAGGCCGGGAAGCCCACGAAGATCCCGGAGTTGTCGTCGCCCTGCATCTTCCAGTCGAGCTTCAGGGAGTACGACTTGAGCTCCTTGGCCTGGTACCAGAGCAGCCCCATGCCGCCCTCGGTCTCCATGACCCCGTCCTTGACGTTGAACTTGCCGGGACCGGCCTGCTTCCAGCCTTCAAGGGTCTCCCCGTTGAAAATGTCCCGGTAGCCGGTGTCGGGCTTGCAGTCCGCCTTCACCTGGCCGGAGGCGTACTGCAGACCGCCGAGCAGATGAGTACGGAAGGCCGGCTCGGCGTACGACTCCTTGGTGTGACCGCCACCGGTGTAGAAGGAGCGGCCGCCGCCGTAGCTCTGGCACCAGGCGATCGGGTGGTCGCCCTTCATGGTGCCGCCCTGGTAGGTCGTCTCGTCCAGGGTGGCGAGGATCTTCGCCTTGTCACGCGGGTTGGTGCGGTAGTTGTACCACTCGTCGGTGCGCTCCCACTTGGCGTCGAGGTGCGCGGTGGACGGGTGGTCGTGGTCATGGACGCGGACCGTGGCCTTCTGGATCGCCGGGTGCGACTCGAAGTAGGCGCCGGCGAGGCCGCCGTAGAACTCCCAGTCGTACTCGGTGTCGGCGGCCGCGTGGACGCCCATGTAGCCGCCGCCGTTCGCCACGTACCCCTCGAACGCCTTCTGCTGCGCTTCGTTCAGTACGTCACCGGTGGTGGACAGGAAGACCACCGCGTCGTACTTGGCGAGGTTGGTGGTGGTGAACTGTCCGGCCTCCTCGGTCGCGTCGACCGTGATGCCGGCCGGCGCGCCGAGCTCCTTCAGGGCCGCGACTCCGGTCGGGATGGAGTCGTGCCGGAAGCCGGCGGTCTTGGAGAAGACCAGGACCTTCTTGCCGGCCTTGAACGGCTCGGTGGAGAACTCGAAGTCGTCCACGTCGTACAGCGCGCCCTCGCCGCCCTTGAAGACCAGGTAGATCTCGGTGGTCTTGCCGGGCAGGGCCCGCAGCGGAACGTCGACGTTCTGGAAGGTGTCCCAGCTGCCGGTCGGCGGGATGTACGCCGAGCCGTGCAGCGGCCCGGTGGGCGAACCGGTGCGCAGCTCGATGAAGCCGCCCGCGCCGCCGGAGGAGGCCCGTACGGTCATCTTCTTCTGCCCGGAGAACTTGTACGGGCTGAAGGAGATCCAGTCGCCGTCGTTGATGTCACCGACGGTCTTGCCGCCGTTGGCACCGGCCTTGTCGTACGTCTTGATGCCCGACTGCTTGCCGAAGTGCTCGGCCTGGCGGTGCAGCGGCTGGAGCACGGCGCGGGCCGTACCGGTCAGCGCCTCCTGGCCGTTCGAGCCGCCGTCGGTGTACGAGGCGCCGACGACGCCGTAGATGTTGGCGTTGGGGTCGTGGCCGCCGTCGCCCGGAGGCGGTGTCAGCGTGCCCTCACATCCCATCTCGCTGGTCAGCTCGTGGGCGTGGGAGTCGTGGCCGAGGCTGTAGGCGACCTTGACCTTGGAGCAGTCGACCGTCTCGTCGGGGTCGGTGACCGTCACCTTGAAGGGGACGGGCTTGCCGAACTCGGCCAGGCTGCCGTTGCCGGGGATGTCGATCTTCACCTTGGGCTCGGTGTTGCCGACCACGATCCGGGCGTTGGCACTGCCGGTGTTGCCCTCGGGGTCCTTCGCCGTGAACGTCACCGTGTAGGTGCCGATCTTCTTGTACTGGTGCGTGGGCGTCAGGCCCTCGCCCTTCGTACCGTCGCCGAAGTCCCAGCTGTAGGTGAGGTCGGTCGAGTCGGCGTCCTTGGCGGAGCCGGTGAACTTCACCTTGAGTCCGGCCGGTCCTGACGTCTTGTCGGCACTGACCTCGGCGAGCGGCGAGAAGCCGTCCTCGGCGTTCTCGATCCGGTAGAGCGCGGAGTGCTCGTCGCCCTGGAACCAGGAGACGCCGTAGTCGAGGACGTAGAGCGCGCCGTCGGGGCCGAACTCCATGTCCATGATCTGGGTGCCGGTCCACGGCAGGGTCTTGATCTCCTTGACCGAGCCGTCCTCGTTCTGCGAGATCGGCTTGATCCAGCGGCGGCCGAACTCACCCGCGAAGAAGTCACCGTCGTAGGACGCGGGGAACTTCACCTTGGAGTCGAGGTCCGGGTCGTAGCGGTATACGGGTCCCGCCATCGGGGACTCGGAGCCGGTGCCGAACTCGGGGACGCTGCCGCCGTCGTACGGAATCCATGCAGCCTGCGCGGGCGGCAGGTCGGTGAGCCCGGTGTTGTGCGGCGAGGTGTTCTTCAGCGCGGCACAGTCGAACTTCTCGCCGGACTCCTTGGTGGCGAAGTCGTAGTCGAGGTAGGCGTCGTTGTTGCCCGTGCAGAACGGCCAGCCGAAGTTCGCGGCCTTGGTGACCTTGGCGAACTCGACCTGCCCGGCCGGGCCGCGCGTCGCGGAAGCCGCACCCGCGTCGGGGCCGTAGTCACCCACGTACACGATGCCGGTCTTGTCGTCGACGCTCATCCGGAACGGGTTGCGGAAGCCCATCGCGTAGATCTCGGGGCGGGTCTTCTCGGTGCCCGGGGCGAAGAGGTTGCCCTCCGGGACGGTGTACGAGCCGTCCGCGGCGACCTTGATCCGGAGGATCTTGCCGCGCAGGTCGTTGGTGTTGCCGGAGCTGCGCCGCGCGTCGAACGCGGGGTTGCGGCCCTCGCGGTCGTCGATCGGGGTGTAGCCGTCGGAGGCGAAGGGGTTGGTGTCGTCGCCGGTCGACAGGTACAGGTTGCCCTGCGCGTCGAAGTCGATGTCGCCGCCGACGTGACAGCACAGACCGCGCGAGGCGGCGACGTCGATGACCTTCTTCTCGCTGGCCATGTCGAGCGTGCCGTTGGCGTTGAGGGTGAAGCGGGCGAGCCGGTTCACGCCGTCGAACTTCTTGAAGTCCTCGGCGGTGCCGGTCTCCGGGGCGTCCCCGGCCGGGGTGTCGAGCGGCGGGGCGTAGTAGAGGAAGATCGCCCGGTTGTTCTTGAAGTCCGGGTCGACGGCAACGCCTTGCAGGCCTTCCTCGTCATGGCTGTAGACGGGGATCTTGCCGGCGACCTTGGTGACACCGCCCTGGTCGGTCAGGCGCAGTGTGCCGTCGCGCGAGGTGTGCAGGACGCTGCGGTCCGGCAGTACGGCGAGCGACATCGGCTCGCCGGTCTCGGGCTCGCCCTTGGCGAGTGGCACCTGCTGGAACTGCCCTTCGGCGGCGGCCGGCTGTTCGTCGTGCTCGGGGTGGCCGGGATGGGCTCCGGCGATGCTCGCCGGGGTGCCCACGGCGAGCAGCAGGCCGGTGAACAGGGCGAGGGTGGTGCGCAGTCTCGGACGTTTCTTGGCTCTGGCGGCTCTTGGAGTGAGATCTCTGCTTCTGTGCACGAAGTCCCTCCGGGAACGGGTGGGCCGTACGGAACGGGTGCGGTGACGTGCGGTAAAGGCCTGGGGTGCGCCGTCACCCCGAGCCACTCATGTCCTGTACACCTCAGGGACCGTAGCCGGGTTCGTCCACTTCCGAAAGACGTTGTGCAGCAAGGAAGTTGAACTTTTTCCCGGCTAAGGACAAAGCCTTGTTCGCCGAGGTCAGCGGCCTGTTGAGTGGCCTGATTCCGGGCAGGCCGGAGCGGGGGCCCGGTGTCGCGGACGACCACCGGGCCCCTGCGGGCCCGCGCTCAGTCGCTCCCGAATGCGGCGTCGAACGACGTCGTCGGCAGCTCGTAGTCGTACGCCTTCAGCTTGGCCAGCGCCTCCGGGGCGCCTCGCAGGCGGTCCATCCCGGCGTCCTCCCACTCGACCGAGATCGGACCCTCGTAGCCGATGGAGTTGAGCATCCGGAAGACGTCCTCCCAGGCCACGTCGCCGTGTCCCGCGGAGACGAAGTCCCAGCCGCGCCGCGGGTCGCCCCAGGGCAGATGCGAGCCGAGCCGCCCGTTGCGGCCGTCGAGGCGGCGCCGGGCCTCCTTGCAGTCCACGTGGTAGATCCGGTCGCGGAAGTCGTACAGGAAGCCGACCGGGTCGAGGTCCTGCCAGACGAAGTGCGACGGGTCGAAGTTCAGGCCGAAGGCCGGGCGGCGGTCCACCGCCTCCAGCGCGCGTACGGTCGTCCAGTAGTCGTACGCGATCTCGCTGGGGTGCACCTCGTGCGCGAAGCGCACGCCCTCCGCGTCGAAGACGTCGAGGATCGGGTTCCAGCGCTCGGCGAAGTCCTCGTATCCGCGCTCGATCATCGACTCGGGCGCCGGCGGGAACATGGCGACGAGATGCCAGATCGAGGACCCGGTGAAGCCGATCACGGTGTCGACCCCGAAGGCCGCGGCGGCCCGTGCGGTGTCCTTGATCTCGGCGGCAGCGCGCTGCCGTACGCCTTCGCCCTCACCGTCGCCCCAGATGCGCGACGGCAGGATGGCCTGGTGGCGCTCGTCGATGATCGAGTCGCAGACGGCCTGGCCGACGAGGTGGTTGGAGATGGCGAAGCACTTCAGGCCGTACTTCTCCAGGAGCTGGTGGCGCCCCTTGATGTACGCGGGGTCTGCGAGGGCCTTGTCGACCTCGAAGTGGTCGCCCCAGCAGGCGAGTTCGAGGCCGTCGTAGCCGAAGTCGCGGGCGTGCGCGCAGACCTCTTCGAGCGGGAGATCGGCCCACTGGCCGGTGAAGAGCGTGAAGGGTCGGGTCATGTCCGGGCCTCCTCGACCGGTATGCGGTTCATGTCCGGGGCCTCCTCGACCCGTACGCGGTTCATGTCCGGGGCCTCCTCGACCCGTACGCGGTTCATGTCCGGGCCTCCTGGGCCGGTATGGCGGTGAACGCGGAGTTCTTGGCCGCGCTCTCCTCGACCGCCGCGAGCACCCGCTGCACCTGCAGACCGTCCGCGAAGGACGGCGCGGGCGCGGTGCCCGACGCGATGGCGTGCACGAGGTCGCGGGCCTGGTGGACGAAGGTGTGCTCGTAGCCGAGACCGTGACCCGGCGGCCACCAGGCCTCCAGATACGGGTGCTCGGGTTCGGTGACGAGGATGCGCCGGAATCCGGCCGAGCCGGCGGGCAGGGTCTGGTCGTGGAACTCGAGCTCGTTGAGCCGCTCCAGATCGAAGGCCAGCGAGCCCTTCTCGCCGTTGAGTTCGAGCCGGAGCGCGTTCTTGCGTCCGGTCGCGAACCGGGTCGCCTCGAAGGAGGCGAGCGCCCCGTTGGCGAACCGGCCCGTGAACAGCGCGGCGTCGTCCACCGTCACCGGCCCGCGCTCCCCCGACGCGGTCCCCGAAAGGCCGGCCGAGGAACCGGAGAGCAGCGGACGCTCCCGGATGAACGTTTCGGTGAGCGCCGAGACGCCGGTGATCTGCGATCCGGTGACGTACTGCGCGAGGTCCACGATGTGCGCCCCGAGATCGCCGAGCGCCCCCGACCCCGCGTGCTCCCGCTCCAGGCGCCAGGTCAGCGGGAACTCCGGGTCGACCAGCCAGTCCTGCAGATACGTCACGCGTACGTGGCGGATGGCCCCCAGCTTGCCGTCGGCGACCATCTGCCGGGCGAGGGCCATGGCGGGCACCCGGCGGTAGTTGAAGCCGACCATCGCCAACTGCCCGCGGGCGGCGGCCCGTTCGGCCGCCTCCAGCATCGCCTCGGCCTCCTCGACCGTATTGGCCAGCGGCTTCTCGCACAGCACATGCTTACCGGCCTCGAGCGCGGCGATCGCGATCTCCGCGTGGCTGTCGCCCGGTGTGCAGATGTCGACGAGCTGCACATCGTCGCGGGTGATCAGCGCCCGCCAGTCGGTCTCGGCGGCCGCCCCGCCGTGCCGGTCCGCAGCCGCCTGCACGGCCCTCGCGTCCCGTCCGCAGATCGCCGCGAGCCTGGGCTGCAGCGGCAGGTCGAAGACCCGTCCCGCGGTGCGCCACCCCTGCGAGTGGGCGGCACCCATAAAGGCGTAGCCGACCATGCCCACGCCGAGTCCGCCGCGCCTCTCGGCGGCGGACTCCTGCTTGCCTTGCACGTCCTCCATACGGGGTTCCTCCTAGTCGGCTTGCGGGGGCGGAGTTGGCTGGCGCGGGGAGCGCCGGGGCGGGGGCCCGCCGGCGCGCCCGGGGGGGGGGGGGGGGGCCCCCGCGCCCCCGGGCCCCCGGGGCCCGAGCCCGCATCACTTGAAGCCGGTGGGCTTGTACTGGGCGACGTTCTCCTTGTCGACGACGGCCGAGTACAAGGTGACCGAGGACGGGATCTCGAATTCGGCCATACCGCCGATGCCCTTGGCCTGCCCGAGCGCACGCGCCAGGTCGATGGCCGACGCGGCCATGGTCGGCGGGTACAGGACGGTGGCCTTGAGCACGCCGTCGTCCTTCTCGATGTGGTCGAAGGCGCTGGCCGCGCCCGCGCCGCCGACCATCAGGAAGCCGTCGCGGCCTGCCTGCTCGATGGCCTGCAGGGCGCCGACGCCCTGGTCGTCGTCGTGGTTCCACAGGGCGTCGAAGTTCTTCTGCGCCTGCAGCAGCGAGGCCATCTTGGCCTGGCCGGACTCGACGGTGAACTCGGCGGCCTGGCGGGCCACCTTCTTGATGTTCGGGTAGTTCTTCAGGGCGTCGTCGAAGCCCTTGGTGCGCTGCTGGGTGAGTTCCAGGTTGTCGATGCCCGCGAGCTCGATGACCTTGGCGTCCGGCTTGTCCTTGAGCTTCTCGCCGATGTAGTGCCCGGCGTTGAGACCCATGCCGTAGTTGTCGCCGCCGATCCAGCAGCGGTAGGCCTGCGGCGAGGAGAAGACCCGGTCCAGGTTGATCACCGGGATGCCGGCCCGCATGGCCTTGAGGCCCGCCTGGGTCATGGCCTTGCCGTCGGCCGGCAGGATCACAAGGACATCGACCTTCTTGTTGATCAGCGAGTCGATCTGGCCGATCTGGGCGGCCGCGTCGTTGGAGCCCTCGGTGATGTCGAGCGTGACGTCCGAGTACTTCTTGGCGCGGCTGCGGGCGTTGTCGTTGATCGCGTTGAGCCAGCCGTGGTCGGCCTGCGGCCCGGCGAAGCCGATGGTGACTTCCTTGCCGGGCTTGTCGTCGGCGACCGGGGCCTCCGACGGCTTGTCGTTCTCCTTGTCGCTCGGCTCATTGCTGGTGCACGCGGTGAGGACCGCACCGGTCGAGATGGCGGCGGCCCCGAAGAGCAGCCCTCTGCGGCTCGTGATCTCTGGCATGACGAACCCTTCGCTGAAGTGTGGGTACGACGGGGTGGGTGGGTGTGCACGGGAGGAACGGGGTGGTAGTGCGCGCGGGAGACGGGGTGTCCACAAGCGCGCTAAGTGGTCTGGTTGCGCGACGTGCGGTTCTGCACCAGGACGGCGGCGACGATGATCGCGCCCTTGGCGATCTGCTGCGTCGCGCTCTCCAGGTTGTTCAGGATGAAGATGTTGGTGATCGTCTGGAAGATCAGCACACCGAGTACGGCGCCGACGATCGTGCCCCGGCCGCCGCTGAGCAGGGTGCCGCCGATGATGCAGGCGGCGATGGCGTCGAGTTCGTAGAGGTTGCCGTTGGTGTTCTGGCCCGAGCCGGAGAGCACGATCAGCATGAACGCGGCGATGCCGCAGCACAGTCCGGAGAGCAGATACACGTAGAGCCGCTGCCTGCGGACATCAATGCCGGCCAGGCGTGCCGCCTCGTCGTTGCCGCCGACGGCGACCGTGCGGCGGCCGAAGGTGGTGCGGTTGAGCACCAGCCAGCCGATGACCGCCACGCCCGCGAAGATCAGTACGAGCGGCGGGATGCCCAGGATGTAGGAGTCCCGGTAGCCGAGCTCCAGGACGGAGTCGATGGTGATGGTCTGCGTGTTGCCGCCGGTGATCTGCAGCGCGAGGCCGCGACCGGCCGCGAGCATCGCCAGGGTCGCGATGAACGGCACCATCCCGCCGAACGAGATCAGGACCCCGTTGACGAGTCCGCAGCCGAGACCGACGAGCACCGCGGTGAACAGGATGCCCCAGAAGCCGAACTCCTGGGTGGCCACTGTCGTCGCCCATACGGAGGCGAGGGCGACGATCGCGCCGACCGACAGGTCGATACCGCCGCTGATGATCACGAAGGTCATGCCGACCGTGACCACACCGATGACCGAGGCCTGGGTGAGGACCAGTTGGAGGTTGTCGATCTCGAGGAAGTTGTCCGGCTTGGTGATACCGCCCACGATGACCAGCGCGATCAGCACGCCGACCAGGGACAGGGTACGCAGATCAGCACGGGCGAAGGCGATACGCCGAGGGCTTGGCGCCTTGGGCGCCTCGGGTTCGGCGAGCACAGGCCCGGCCCCGGGGCCGTTCTGCTCCGCCTTCGAAACAGGGCTTGTCATGTCGCCGGGCTCCCTTCCATCACGAGATCGAGTACGCGGTGTTCGTCGAGCTCCTGCGCGGGCGCCGTATGCACCACGCGTCCCTCGCGCAGGACGAGCACCCGGTCGGCGAGACCGAGCACCTCGGGGACTTCACTGGAGACGAGCAGCACTCCGAGGCCCTCGTCGGCGAGCCGCCGGATGACGGCATACAGTTCGGCGCGCGCGCCGACGTCGACCCCGCGGGTGGGTTCGTCGAGCAGCAGCACCTTGCAGCCACGCAGCAACCAGCGGGCGAGTACCGCCTTCTGCTGGTTGCCGCCGGAGAGGGTGCGCACCGGCACGTCGGGGTTGTCGGGCCGCAGTGACAGTTCGCGTACCGCCTTCTGTGCGGCGACGAATTCGGCGCCGCGGTTGAGCCAGCCACCGCGTGAGTAGCGGGACATGGAGGAGACCGAGACGTTGCGTGTGACGGACTCCAGCATCAGCAACGCCTGGTGTTTGCGCTCCTCGGGAGCGAGCCCGAGCCCCGCGCGTACGGCGGCCCGCACGCTGCCGGGCCTCACTTCCTCGCCGTCCACGAGCACACGGCCCGAACTGGCCTTCCTGGCACCGAAGATGGTCTCCAGGATCTCCGAACGCCCCGAGCCGACCAGGCCTGCGAGGCCGACGATCTCTCCGGGCCTGATCTCCAGGTCGAGCGGCGCGAACTCGCCGTCGCGCGAAAGGCCTTCGGCCTTCAGGAGCACCTTGCCGTTCGCGGCCTCTGTGGGCCGCTCGGGGAAGATGTACTCGACGTCTCGCCCGGTCATCAGGGAGACGACCTCGCTGGTCGGGGTGGTCTTGGCCGGCAGTCCGACGGCTACCGCCCGGCCGTCCTTGAGTACGGTGACCCGGTCGCCGATCCGGCGGATCTCCTCGAGCCGGTGCGAGATGTAGACGACGGCGACGCCGTCGGCGGTGAGGTCGGCGACGATGCGGAAGAGGTTCTCGACCTCGTCCGGGTCGAGCGCCGCGGACGGTTCGTCCATCACGATCAGACGTACGTCGTGGGAGAGCGCGCGGGCCATCGACACGATCTGCTGGTGGGCGGCGGAGAGGTTGCCGACGAGCGTGCCCGGGTCGATCTCCGGGTGCCCAAGTCGCTTGAGCAGCTTGCGCGTTGCTTCCTTCGCCTCTCCGGCCCGTACGACGAATCCGGCGCTGGTCGGCTCGTGCCCGAGGAAGACGTTCTCGGCCACGGACACATGCGTGACGAGGTCCAACTCCTGGTAGATGGTGGCGATTCCCAGGCGCATCGCCGCGATCGGCGAGCGCAGGGCGACCTGCTCGCCCTGCCAGCGGATCACACCGCCGTCGGGCTGGTGGACGCCGGCGAGCACCTTGATCAGGGTGGACTTGCCGGCGCCGTTCTGCCCGAGCAGACAGTGCACCTCACCGGGCAGCACTTCGAGGGCGACGCCGTCGAGAGCGCGGACGCCGGGAAAGGACTTGGTGATGCCGTCCATGAGCAGCAAGGGCGGCTGTGGTGCTCGGTCTTGCTCTGGTGCCATGACATATCCCCTCAAAGGGCGGTCCATGCCGGGTGAGCGGGCAGGGCAAAGCCGCGCGTCGTACCGGGCGCGGGTCCGGATGGGGTGGGGCCGAGTCGTTCGCTGGACGGGTAGGGGCGGCTCTACGGGTGCGGGTGTTGCCAGGGGTACGGGTGATGCTGCGGGCGTACGGGACGTACCGGGTGCCCGGTACGGGTGATGCTGCGGGCGTACGGGACGTACCGGGTGCCGTACGCAGCGGTGGTGCAGCCGTGCCGGGTGGTGCGCGCCGGCCTCGTGGATCAGGCCGGCGAGAACAGGTGGTCGCTGATGAGCCGGGCCGCGCCGATCACTCCGGCGGTGGGCCCCAACTCGCCCAGGACGATGGGCAGATTGCCGGTCGCGAGCGGCAGCGACTGGCGGTACACCTGGGTACGGATGGCGGCGAGCAGCGTGTGGCCGAGTCCGGTCACACCACCGCCGATCACCACGAGCCCGGGGTTGAAGAAGCTGACCAGACCGGCGATGACCTGCCCGGTCCTGTTGCCGCCCTCACGGATCAGCTCCAGAGCGGCGGCGTCCCCCGCGGCCGCGGCCGCGGCCACGTCGGGGGCGGTGAGCCGGCCCTCGAATCCCTCGGCCTCGACCAGCGCCGCGAGTTCGGGTGAGCGACCGGAGTTGGCCGCCTCCTGCGCGTCCCGCGCGAGCGCGGCACCGCTGAAGTGGGCTTCCAGGCAGCCCCGGTTGCCGCAGGCGCAGGGCCTGCCGTCCGGTTCGACCTGGATATGGCCGATGTCGCCGGCCGAGCCCGTCGTACCGCGGTAGACCTCGCCGCCGACGACGATGCCGCAGCCGATACCGGTGCCGATCTTGATGCAGAGGAAGTCGTGCACACTGCGGGCGACGCCCGCGTGCTGCTCCCCCATGGCCATCAGGTTCACGTCGTTGTCGACCATGACCGGACAGCCGAGGTCCTGGCTGAGCGCTTCCCGTACGGGGAAGCCGTCCCAGCCGGGCATGATCGGCGGAGCGACCGGAACGCCCTCGGGGAAGCGGACCGGTCCCGGGACGCCGATGCCCGCCCCGTCGAAGCCTTCGGCGAGCCCCGAGGCCTTCAACTTGGCGGCCATGGCGAGGACTTGCTCGAAGACGGCGACGGGGCCCTCACGGACGTCCATCGGCTGGTTGACGTGGCCGAGCACCTCGAGTTCCGCATTGGTGACGGCCACGTCGACGGAGGTCGCGCCGATGTCCACGCCGAGGAAGCGCAGTTCCGGTGCGAGCCGGATGTTGTGGGAGCGGCGGCCGCCGCGCGAGGCGGCCAGACCGTCGGCGACCACCAGACCGGTCTCCAGGAGGCGGTCCACCTCGACGGCCAGCTTCGACCTGGACAGGTCGACCTGGTCGCCCAGTTGTGCCCGTGAGTTCGGCCCGCCGTCACGCAGCAGGCGGAGCAGTCGCGCCTGGTGCGCGTTCGCGGGTCGAGCCGTCATTCGTCTCACGCCGCCCCTCCCGCCGTACTCCGGCATCCGCTGGCTTTCGAGGGGAAAGTAGCAGCGGTTGACCTGAGGGGGAAGAAGTTGCGCAGGAATCCAGTACAACTTTCTCCACGCACAGGACAAAGATGCGAACGGGCCCGGTGGGACGGCCGTGTCCGCGGCCGTGGGGTCCACGGTTCGGTACGGGGTGGACAGCCCGCCGGGTCCTTGTTGGGGTGGGGTCATCCGACGCAACAGGGAGAGGTCCCGCATGTTCCTGGTCACCGGCGCCACCGGCCATGTCGGCTCGGAAGTCGTCCGTCACCTGCGCCGACTCGACGTGCCCGTACGGGCGTTCAGCCGCAAGGGCCTGCCCCGCACGGACGGCGCCCTGCCCGTTCCCGGCGATCTCAACGATCCCGCATCGGTGGCCTCGGCCCTCGACGGCGTACGGGGGATCTTCCTGCTTCCGGGCTATCAGCGGCTCCCCGAGACCCTCGCCAGGTGCGCGGACGCGGGAGTGGAGCGGGTGGTGCTGCTGTCCAGCAGCTCGGTCCCGGGCGGGGAGCGGAGCAACGCGGTGACCCGCTACATGCTGGAGTCCGAGGAGGCGGTCGAGGCGAGCGGACTGCCGTGGACGTTCATCCGCCCCTGCGCGTTCGCCGCCAACGCCCTGCAGTGGAAGGACCAGTTGGCGGCCGGCGACGTGATCCGCGCCCCGTTCGCCCACGTACGGCAGGCGACCCTGGACCCGTACGACATCGGAGCGGTCGCCGCCCTCGCCCTCACCTCCCCCGGCCACGAAGGCAAGGCCTACGCCTTGAGCGGTCCCGAGTCGCTGCTGCCCGAGGAGCGGGTGGAGATCCTCGGCGATGTGCTCGGCCGCAAGCTGACCTTCGTCGGGCAGCCGGACGACGAGGCTCGCGCGGAGATGAGCGCGCAGATGCCCGCCGCGTACGTGGAAGCCTTCTTCCGCTTCTACGTGGACGGCACGCTGGACGAGTCGAACGTGCTGCCCACGGTGGAGCAGCTCACGGGCAGGCCGCCGCGGACCTTCCGCACCTGGGCGACGGAGCACGCCGCCGCCTTCGCGTAGAGGGACGGGGCCGGCGGGCGGGGACGGCAGACGGGACGGGGACGGGCGGACGGGGACAGGCAGACAGGCAGACAGGACAGGCGGACGGGGGCGGGCACCCTCGGGCACCCGCCCCCTCACCCGCCCGGGGTGTCAGTCCTTGCCGAGCATCGTGTTCATCCGCTCGATCTCGTCGGACTGCGAGGTGACGATCGCGTCGGCCATCTTCTTGGCGGGGGCGTAGGCGCCCTCGGCCTGTTCGGTCTTCGCCATGGCCACGGCGCCCTCGTGGTGCTTGATCATCAGCTCCATGAAGGCCGTGTCGAAGTCCTTGCCCGAAGCGTTCTCGAGCTCGGTCATCTCCTCCCCGGTCATCATGCCCGCCGTGCCGCCGTGCCCCGCGTGGCCGGATGCGCCCTCGGCGGGCACCTCCTCACCCCACGAGGTCAGCCACCCGGACAAGGTCTTGATCTCCGGGTCCTGCGCCTTCTTGATCTGTTCGGCGAGCCGCTTCAGCTCCGCCGACCGCGCCCGCTCCGGGGCGAGCTCCGCCATCTCGACCGCCTGGCGGTGGTGCGGGATCATCCCCTGCGCGAACGCGACGTCTGCGGCGTTCCGCTCGCCCTGGGCGGCCGACGGCGTTGTCGAGGTGTGGCCGCCGCCGTGACCGGTGGAGCCCTCGCCGCCACAGGCGGCCAGGACCAACGCGGCGGCACCGGCGACGGTGACCGCGACGGTACGGCGGATGAGGGTACGTGTGCTCTTCATCTGGGGTGCAACTCCTTCGCGCACGGCCGCTGCGGGCCGTGCGCATGCGCGAATACAGGTGTACGCGGACGCGGCGGAGCACCCGGCGACGTTCACGCCGGACCGGCCGCCGCGCAAAGCGGCCTATATGCGCAGAAGTTGCAGTTCAGCCAGATCGGGTGGAGCCCGGCCGCGCTCGGCGCCGGCGAAGACACCGGCCGGCACCACGGACCCGGCGGGTACGTCGACCGCGGCCGCGGTCAGCGCGGGCGGCGCGTAGGGCGAGCCGATCCCGGCCGCCGCGCAGGTGCCGTCCGCGTGCTCCAGGTGCTGCGATCCGTGACCGCCGTGCGCGCAGTGGACGGTCGTCCGGCCGGCGGCGGCCGCATGACCTGCCACCGTCGCATGACCTGCCACCGTCGCATGACCCCCGACGGCGGCCTGTTCGCCGGCGTGCGCCATCGCCTTCGGATGCGCCATCGGCGCACCCCCGGGAGGCAGCGCGTGCATCCCGAGCACACCGGTCAGGGCAGCCAGCACCAGCAGCCCGAGGGGCCGCCCGGGCGGGCGGGTCCTCGTGGACAGGGCTGCGGTCACGCGCTCATCGTACGCAGCGGCGTTCAGCCGTTCTCGCGCTGGTGGTAGGTACGGCGGGTGTGCTCGGTGTGGGCGCGCATGACCTGCGTGGCGCGCTGTTCGTCGCGGTCCGAGATCGCGGCGATCAGCTCGCGGTGCTCGATCCAGGACTGCTTGCCGCGCTGGCGGGCGACCGGTGTGTAGTACCAGCGCACCCGCTGGTCGACGCGCGCGGCCAGCTCGGAGAGCACGAGGTTGCCGGCCAGCTGCATGACCTTGGCGTGGAACTCGGCGTTGGTCGCGACGACCAGGTCCACCTCTCCGTCGGCGACGGCCTGCTCGCCCTTCTCGCACAGCGCCTCGAGCGCGGCGATCCCCGCGGACCCCGCGTTCGCCGCCGCGAGCCGCGCGGCCTCCGCCTCCAGGAGCGTACGCACGGTGAGGAGCTGGTCGGCCTCCTCCTCGGTGGGCTCGTGCACGAACGCGCCCTGCGCGGGACGCAGATCGACCCAGCCCTCGGTGTTCAGTCGCTGCAGCGCCTCGCGCACCGGCTGACGCGAGACGCCGAGGTGACCGGCGAGCTCGCTCTCGACAAGGTGCTGGCCCGGTCGCAGCGATCTGGTCGTGATGAGCTCGAGCAGCGCGACATAGACACGCTCACGCAGCGGACCCGGCCGCTCGAGTTTGGGCACTGCTCCTTGCGGCAGTCCAGCGGACAACATCACGAACCCCCTCCTGGGCGGCGTCACCGCCACACGGTCAACTCGCCCCTCACGGATGGGCATTGGCTATCGTCTACAGTCTACCGAGCACAATTTCCAGCGTGGGTAAAAGTTGCCCTTGTCACAGAGGGATACGCATCCGTGCACAAAGCAGGGGCTGAGGCACGCGTGTGCGCACCTCAGCCCCTGTTTCCGTGGGCCGGCGTCAGCCCGTGAAGAGCTGGGTGGCCTTCCGTACGAGCTCGTAGATTCCGTATCCCAGCGGGATCAGCACCCAGAGCCAGGCGAAGGCGATCAGTGGGCGGCGGTCAGGCGGACTGCTGCTCGACGGAGGAGTCATCGGAGGCCTTTCGCTGTGCCGGGATGTGATGGTGGCGCGGATCGACGGGACGCACCAGCTCATTGGCGACGAACCCGACGATGAGCAGCCCGATCATGATGGTCAGGGAAAGGCCGTACAGACCCGGCCCGCTCCTGCCGGCCGATTCCTGCGAGTCCGCGACCCAGTTGACGATCAGCGGTCCGAGGACTCCGGCGGTCGACCAGGCGGTCAGCAGCCGCCCGTGGATCGCACCGACCTGGTAGGTGCCGAACAGGTCCTTCAGATACGCGGGGATGGTCGCGAAGCCGCCCCCGTAGAACGAGAGGATCACCAGGGCGCAGAGGATGAACAGCGGCTTTGAGGAGTCGCCCAAGCTGACGATGAGCAGGTACATCACCGCGCCGACGCCCAGGTAGAGCCGGTAGATGTTCTTGCGGCCGATCAGGTCCGAGGTGGAGGACCAGCCGATGCGGCCGGCCATGTTCGCCGCCGAGAGCAGCGCGACGAACCCGGCCGCGGCCGAGACGGAGACCGGGCTGGAGGTGTCCGCGAAGAAGTCCGTGATCATCGGGGCGGCCTTCTCCAGGATCCCGATCCCCGCCGTGACGTTCATGCAGAGCACCACCCACAGGCACCAGAACTGCGGGGTGCGGATGGCCTGTCGCGCGGAGACCTGGACTCCGGTGAGCTCCGGCGGCTTGCCGTCCGCGGTCTCCTTCGGCCGAGGCACGCGTACGAGCAGCACACCGAGTGACATGAAGACGGCATACGTGAGGCCGTGCACCAGGAAGGCGAGGGCGATGCCGCCGCTGTCGGCGCCGAAGGACTCGATCATCTGGGCCGACCAGGGCGAGGCGATCAGCGCGCCGCCGCCGAAGCCCATGATGGCGATGCCGGTGGCCATGCCGGGTCGGTCGGGGAACCACTTGATCAGCGTGGAGACCGGGGAGATGTAGCCGATGCCGAGGCCGACACCTCCGACGAAGCCGTAGCCGAAGACGATCAGCCAGTACTGCTCGGTGGCCGCGCCGAGCGAGGCGAGCAGGAAGCCGGACGAGAAGCAGATCAGGGCGACGGTCATCGCCCAGCGCGGGCCATTGCGTTCGACGAGCGTGCCGCCGAACGCGGCGGACAGACCCAGCATCACGATGCCGAGCTGGAAGGGCAGGGCGCTCTGGGTGCCGCTGAGGTCGAGCGCCGATTCGAGTGGGGGTTTGAAGACGCTCCACGCGTAGGCCTGGCCGATGGACAGATGCACCGAGAGGGCGGCGGGCGGGACGAGCCAGCGGCTCCAACCGGGTGGGGCGATCGGAGGGGTCATGCCTGCGCACCTTAGAGATCGCCCGAGTAGTTGAAAAGGGATCGATCCCGTCGAGTGGTCCGATGAGTGCGCGCGCCCGAGCAGGTTCCACAACTTCCGCTCGTACGCGGTGGGTTGTCGGGATGGTTCCCATACTGTAGACAATATTTCGTCGACACTAACCAGTTCCGGGCCACAAGCCCCGCTCCCCTAGATCGGCTTCCCTCGACCGAACGGAGAGCTTCACAGTGAAAGTCGCAGTTGTCGGCGCCGGTGCGATCGGCGCCTACGTCGGAGCGGCGCTGCAACGCGCCGGCGCCGACGTTCATCCCCTGGCCCCTGGACCGCACCTGGCCGCCATGAGGCAGCACGGCGTGGAGGTGCACAGTCCGCGGGGCGACTGGACCGCGCAGGTGCACGCGACGGACCGGGCCGAGGACATCGGCCCGGTCGACCATGTCTTCCTGGGGCTGAAGGCCAACTCCTATGCGGCGTGCGGGCCGCTGGTCGAGCCTCTGCTCCAGGAACACACCTCGGTGATCGCGGCCCAGAACGGCATTCCGTGGTGGTACTTCCACCGCCACGGCGGGCCGCACGACGGCAAGCGGATCGAGAGCGTGGACCCGGGTGGTTCGGTGACCGCCGTACTGCCGCAGGAGCGGGCCATCGGCTGTGTGGTCTACGCGGCGACCGAGCTGGAGGGCCCGGGCGTCGTCCGCCACATCGAAGGCACCCGCTTCTCGATCGGCGAACCGGACCGCTCGGTCTCCAAGCGCTGTCTCGAGTTCAGCGAGGCGATGCAGGCCGGCGGGCTCAAGTGCCCGGTCGAACCGGATCTGCGCAACGACATCTGGATCAAGTTGCTCGGCAACATCTCGTTCAACCCGATCAGTGCCCTGACCCGGGCGACGATGCGCGAGATGTGCGTGCACGACTCCACCCGCGGGGTGATCGAGCTGATGATGGCGGAGACCCTCTCCGTCGCCTCGGCGCTCGGCTGCCATCCGGAGATCTCCATCGAACGCCGGATCGCGGGCGCGGAGCGCGTGGGCGACCACCGCACCTCCACGCTCCAGGACTTGGAGAAGGGCAAACCGCTGGAACTCGACGTCCTGCTCTCGGCCGTGGTGGAGCTGGCCGAGTTCACCGGCGTCAAGGTCCCGACGCTGCGTACGGTCGCGGCCATCTCGGACCTCCTCGCCCAGGGCACGGCCGTCGCGGCCTGACCCCGCACGACCGGGACGGGCATGCGGCGCAGCACACCCGTACGCCCGTCCCGCTTCATCCGCCGCCAGGACCTCAACGGATCAACAAACCCCTTGCAAGAGGCTTCCGTTGGGACACAGGCGACAGAATACTGTATGCAATACAGGCATGAGGAGCTCAGCGTGAAGAAGCGAGACCGAACTCCCAAGACATACAGCCGGCTCACCCACCCCATGGTCCGTGACGAGAAGAACGGGCCACTGCGCAGGGCGACTTGGGACGAGGCGCTGGCGAAAGCGGCGGAGGGCTTCCGGCAGAGCCGGATCGAGCACGGACCCGATTCCTTCGCCATGCTCTCCTGCGCCCGCGCCACCAATGAAATGAACTACGTGGCGCAGAAGTTCACCCGCGTCGTGATGGGCACGAACAACGTCGATTCCTGCAACCGCACCTGTCACGCCCCGAGCGTGGCCGGCCTCTCCGCCGTCTTCGGATCGGGCGGCGGCACCTCCAGTTACGAGGAGGTGGAGCACACCGACTTCATCCTGATGTGGGGCTCCAACGCCCGCTTCGCGCACCCGATCTTCTTCCAGCACGTCCTGAAGGGGATACGCAACGGTGCGCGGATGTACGCCGTCGACCCGCGGCGCACCTCGACCGCCGAATGGGCGGAGAGCTGGCTCGGACTCAACGTCGGCACCGACATCCCCCTCGCGCATGCGGTCGGACGCGAGATCATCTCGGCCGGACTGCACAACCAGGCCTTCATCGACCGGGCCACCACCGGTTTCGAGGACTACAAGAAGCTGGTCGAGCCCTGGACGCTCTCGCTCGCCGAGAAGGTGACGGGGGTCCCCGCGGCCGCCATCAAGGACCTCGCCCACGCCTACGCGAGCGCGGAGCGCGCCCAGCTGTGCTGGACGCTCGGGATCACCGAGCACCACAACGGCACGGACAACGTACGGGCGTTGATCAACCTGTCGCTGCTCACCGGCCATGTCGGCCGCTGGGGCGCGGGGGTGCAGCCGCTGCGCGGCCAGAACAACGTGCAGGGCGGCGGTGACATGGGCGCCATCCCCAACCGGCTGCCCGGTTTCCAGGACATCCTCGACGTCTCCCACCGCACCAAGTTCGAGACCGCCTGGGACGTGGTGATCCAGCCGAAGTACGGCATGACGCTCACCGACATGTTCGAGGCGATGGAGCACGGCGCGCTCAAGGCCGTCTACTGCATCGGGGAGAACCCGGCCCAGTCCGAGGCGGACAGCGAGCAGGCCCTGCGCCGGCTCAAGGCGCTCGACCACCTCGTCGTCCAGGACATCTTCCTGACCAAGACGGCCGAGCTGGCCGATGTGGTCCTTCCCGCGACGGCCGCCTGGGCCGAGACGGACGGCACCACCACGAACAGTGAGCGGCGGGTGCAGCGCGTACGGGCCGCACTCACGCCGCCCGGCGAGGCGCGCGAGGACATCGAGATCATCTGCGCTATCGCGGGTCTCCTCGGCCACGAGTGGAAGTGGGCCGACTCGCAGGCCGTCTGGGACGAGCTGCGCTCCCTGTCCCCCGACCACTTCGGTATGACGTACGACCGGCTCGAGGAGCATCACGGACTGCAGTGGCCCTGCCCGGACACGGACAAGCTCCCGTCGAGCTTCCTGCACGGCAGGCTCTGGGAGACCAACCCGGAGCTGCGCGGAAAGCCCGCCGCGTTCGGTCTCGTCGACCACGATCCGCCGGTGGACCTGACCGATGAGTCCTTCCCGATCCGTCTGACGACGGGCCGCCGCCTGGACTCGTACAACACCGGTGTGCAGAGCGGCAGTTTCGCCTCACCGCTCAGGCGCGGCGAGTACATCGAGCTGTGCCCGGAGGACGCCGAGCGGCTGGGTGTCCAGGTCGGCGAGGAGGTGAAGGTCGCGTCCCGGCGCGGCACGGTCACCGCTCCCGTCTGGGTCGACCCCGCCCTCCGTCCGGGGCTGGCCTTCATGACCATGCACTTTCCCGACGAGGTGGACACCAACCAACTGACGATCGAGGCCAATTGCCCGATCGCGGGGACCGCCGAGTTCAAGGCTTCGGCGATCCGTATCGAGAAGCTCAAGAGCGAACAGCCAGAGCCCGTCGCGGCCGTGAGGAGCTGAGGCAGGACATGGATCTGCACTTCGGTGACAGCAAGCCGACCGATGAGGAGCGGGCAGCGATCGACGCGCTGCTCGGTCCGCCGGAGTCGGCCTGGGAGGGGGCGTCGGACCGTACGGACACCGACCTTCGCTGGGCACGTGGAGGACGGGCCGCACGCGAGCGGCGCGATCTGTTGTTGCCGGGGCTGCATGCGGTCAACGACCGGGTGGGATGGATCAGCGAGGGCGCGCTCGACTATCTCTGCAGGCGGCTCACGGTCCCGCCGGCGGAGGCGTACGGGGTCGCGACGTTCTACTCCATGTTCGCCGTGAAGCCCCGCCCCGCGACGGTCCTTCACGTGTGCACGGACCTGGCGTGCGCGTCCCGGGACTCCGCATCGTTGTGTGCGGGTCTCGAGGCGCGCCTGGGTCCGGCGGGCACACCGTCGGGGGCGGGGGTGCTCTGGGAGAAGAGTCCCTGTCTGGGTCTGTGCGAGCGTGCTCCGGCGGCTCTGGTGATACGGGCGGGGGTTCCCGCGTCCGATCAAGTGGGCCCCGGGAAGCGGCTGTTGGGTGCGCTCAGCGGGGGTGAGCCGGTGGCGTCCGAGGTCACGCGCGCCACCGCCGTGATCGCCCCGGCGACCGTCGAGGAGGCCGTCGTCGCGGCGACCGCCCCGGAGACGGCGCCCGAGAAGCCCGCGGCCGCGCTGTCGGTCCCCCAGGCCGGCCAGGACGGTCTGGTGCTGCTCAAGAACATCGGCGTCGTCGACCCGTGCGACCTCGACGACTACCGCTCGAACGGCGGCTATACGGCGCTTCGGACGGCCTTCGCGATCGGCCCCGCGGGCGTCATCCGCGAGGTCAAGGACTCGGGCCTGGTCGGCCGGGGCGGCGCGGCCTTCCCCACGGGCGTCAAGTGGCAGGCCACAGCCTCACAGCCGGACCATCCGCACTATCTGGTCTGCAACGCCGACGAATCCGAGCCCGGCACCTTCAAGGACCGGGTCATCATGGAGGGCGACCCGTACTCGCTGATCGAGTCGATGACGATCGCCGGCTACGCGATCGGCGCCAAGCAGGGCTACCTCTATCTGCGCGGCGAGTACCCGCGCGCCCTTGAGCGCCTGACGAACGCCATCGAGACGGCCCGTGCGCGCGGTCTGCTCGGCGAGAACATCATGGGCCAGGGCTACGACTTCGACATCGAGATACGCCGGGGTGCCGGCGCGTACATCTGCGGAGAGGAGACGGCGCTCTTCAACTCCATCGAGGGCTATCGCGGCGAGCCGCGCTCCAAGCCCCCGTTCCCGGTGGAGAAGGGCCTGTTCGGCAAGCCGACCGTCGAGAACAACGTCGAGACGCTGGTCAACGTGCTGCCGATCCTGACGACGGGCGCGCAGGCGTTCGCGGCGATCGGCACGCAGAAGTCGACCGGTCCGAAGCTCTTCTGCGTCTCCGGAAATGTCGAGCGGCCCGGGATCTACGAGCTGCCGTTCGGCGCGACCCTCGGCGATCTGCTCCACCTCGCGGGCCCGCCCGAGCGGTTGAGGGCGGTGCTGCTCGGCGGCGCCGCGGGCGGTTTCGTACGGGCCGACGAACTGGACATCCCGCTCACGTTCGAGGGCACCCGCGAGGCGGGCACGACGCTCGGCTCGGGTGTGGTCCTCGCGCTCGACGACAGCGTGCCGCTGCCGCGGATGCTGCTCCGTATCGCCGAGTTCTTCCGTGACGAGTCCTGCGGCCAGTGCGTGCCCTGCCGGGTCGGCACCGTACGGCAGGAGGAGGCGCTGCACCGGATCGCGGACCGGACCGGGGCGGCCGCCGCGAACGACATCGCACTCCTGCGGGAAGTGGGGGCGGCCATGAAGGACGCCTCGATCTGCGGTCTCGGTCAGACCGCGTTCAGCGCCGTGGAATCGGCCATCGACCGTCTGGGAGCGTACGAATGACAGCACCGGCCATGCCGCGCAACACGTCCGCCGTTCCGCTCGGACTGCCGCGCCGGCTCATCGAGTTCACCCTGGACGGGCAGGAGGTCCGGGTCCCCGAAGGGTCCACGATCCTGGACGCCTGCCGGGCCGAGGGCAAGGACATCCCGACGCTCTGCGAGGGCGACACGCTGCGGCCCAAGAACGCCTGCCGGGTGTGCGTCGTCGAGGTCGAGGGCGCCCGTACACTGGCGCCCGCCTGCTCCCGCAAGGCGGAAGCGGGCATGACGGTCAAGACGGATACCGAGCGGGCCCGGCACAGCCGGAAGATCGTGATCGAGCTGCTCGCGTCGTCCGTGGACCTCTCCACCACGCCCCGCGTCGAGGAGTGGATCAAGGAGTACGACGCGAAGCCCGACCGCTTCGGTCCGGACGCGGCCCGGCTCGACGAGGACCCGAAGATCGACAACGACCTCTACGTCCGCGACTACGACAAGTGCATCCTCTGCTACAAGTGCGTGGACGCGTGCGGCGACCAGTGGCAGAACAGCTTCGCCATCTCGGTCGTGGGCCGGGGCTTCGACGCCCGGATCGCCGTCGAGCACGACGGTCCGCTCACCGAATCGGCCTGCGTGTACTGCGGCAACTGCATCGAGGTCTGCCCCACGGGCGCCCTGTCCTTCAAGTCCGAGTTCGACATGCGCGAGGCGGGCACCTGGGACGAGTCGCAGCAGTCGGAGACGACCACGGTCTGCGCGTACTGCGGAGTGGGCTGCAATCTGACCCTGCACGTGCAGGACAATGAGATCGTCAAGGTCACCTCGCCGCACGACAACCCGGTGACCCACGGCAATCTCTGCATCAAGGGCCGCTTCGGCTACCAGCACGTACAGAACCGGGACTGATCACTCATGGGACGCGTCACGGAACGGCGCCGGGTCATCCGGGTGCGGGGCGGACAGATCTCCGCGCGCCCGGACACCCTGGTCGCCGAGGAACCTCTGGAGATCCGGCTCAACGGCAAACCCCTCGCCATCACGATGCGCACCCCGGGCGACGACTTCGCGCTCGCGGCGGGCTTCCTCGTGAGCGAGGGGGTGCTCGGCGCCGCGGAGGAGCTGCAGTCGATCGTGTACTGCGCCGGCGCGACCGCCGAGGGATCGAACACGTACAACGTCGTCGATGTGAGGACCGCTCCGGATGTCGTGATCCCCGACATCACCCTGGAGCGCAACGTCTACACGACGTCCTCGTGCGGCCTGTGCGGAAAGGCCTCCCTGGATGCCGTACGCACCACCGCACGGTGGCCGATCGACGATACGCAAGGGGACAGCGCTCCCCCGGTCCGTCTCGATCTCGCTCTGCTCGCCCGCCTCCCCGACCGGCTGCGGGAAGCACAACGGGTCTTCGACCGGACCGGGGGCCTGCACGCCGCCGCGCTCTTCACCGAGGACGGCGAACTGGTCGACATACGCGAGGACGTGGGCCGGCACAACGCGGTCGACAAGCTCGTCGGACGCGCGCTGCGGGAGGGGCGCCTTCCGCTGTCCCGCTCGGTGCTGCTCGTCTCGGGGCGCGCCTCGTTCGAGCTGGCGCAGAAGGCCGTGATGGCGGGCATCCCGGTGCTCGCCGCGGTCTCCGCGCCGTCCTCGCTCGCCGTCGACCTGGCCGCGGAGACCGGTCTCACGCTGGTCGGATTCCTGCGCGGCGACTCCATGAACGTGTACGCGGGCGAGCATCGCCTGGCCCTCGAGGCGACGGCTTCGACGAGCTGAGCGACTGCGGCTCGCTGCACGACGGGCGGGGCCCGGCACCGGCGGGGAGCGCCCCCTGCGCCGGCCGGGCCCCGGCCTTACAGCGCCTCGTCCACCCTTTTCAGATCCCGCAGCCAAGCCTCCGCCGTGCTGTCCGAAGGCGCACGCCAGTCGCCGCGCGGCGAGAGCGAGCCGCCGTGGGAGACCTTCGGGCCGTTGGGCATCGCGGAGCGCTTGAACTGGGCGAAGGCGAAGTAGCGCTTGCAGAAGACCTCGAGCCAGCTGCGGATCTCCGGCAGGTCGTACGCGCCGCGCTTGTCGTCCGGGAAGCCGGGCGGCCACGCGCCCGCCTTCACGTCGTGCCACGCGTGCCACGCCAGGAAGGCGATCTTCGACGGCCGGAATCCGTGGCGCAGGACGTGGAAGAGCGTGAAGTCGTGCAGCGCGTACGGGCCGATCTTCGACTCCGTGGACTGCAGCTCCTCACCCGGCACCAGCTCCGGGCTGATCTCGGTGTCGAGCACGGCGGTCAGCGTCGCGGCCGTCTCCTCGTCGAACTGCTCGCTGCTGACCACCCAGCGGATGAGGTGCTGGATGAGGGTCTTCGGCACACCCGAGTTCACGTTGTAGTGGCTCATCTGGTCGCCGACGCCGTACGTGCACCAGCCGAGCGCCAGCTCGGACAGGTCGCCCGTGCCGAGCACGATGCCGCCGCGCTGGTTGGCGAGCCGGAAGAGGTAGTCGGTGCGCAGTCCGGCCTGGACGTTCTCGAAGGTCACGTCGTAGACGGGCTCGCCCTCGGAGAACGGGTGGTCCATCTCGTCCAGCATCAGCCGGGCGGTGCCGGTGATGTCCAGCTCCGCGGCCGTCACGCCGAGCGCGTTCATCAGCCGGTGCGCGTTGCCCTTGGTGTGGTCGCCGGTGGCGAAGCCCGGCATGGTGAAGCCGAGGATGTCGGTACGGGGCCGGCCCGCCCGGTCCATGGCACGGGCCGCCACGATCAGGGCGTGCGTGGAGTCGAGCCCGCCGGAGACGCCGATCACGATCTTCGGGTTGCCGATCGAGGCCAACCGCTGCTGGAGACCGGCGACTTGGATGTTGTACGCCTCGTAGCAGTCCTGCGCGAGCCGCTCGGCGTCGGCGGGCACGAAGGGGTAGCGCTCCAGACGGCGCTTGAGGCCGAGGTTCCCGGCCGGCGCGTCGAGGCGGAAGGAGATCCGCCGGAAGGCGCCGGTGCGCTCGCCGTGGACGCGGCGGTTGTCGTCGAAGGTGCCCATCCGCATGCGCTCCTGGCGCAGCAGATCGAGGTCGACATCGGCGACCGAGCGCCGGTCGCCGTCGGGGAAGCGTTCCGTCTCGGCGAGCAGCGCCCCGTTCTCGTAGATCATCGTCTGGCCGTCCCAGGCGAGATCCGTGGTGGACTCCCCCGGTCCGGCGGCCGAGTACACGTACGCGGCCAGGCAGCGCTGTGAGGCGGCACGGCACAGGAGCTTGCGCTCCTCGGCGCGGCCGACGGTGATCGGGCTGCCGGAGAGGTTGACGAGGACGGTCGCGCCGGCGAGCGCGGCCTCGGCGCTGGGCGGCACCGGCACCCACATGTCCTCGCAGACCTCGGCGTGCACGACGAGCCCGGGGACGTCCTCGGCGGCGAAGAGCAGATCCGTGCCGAAGGGCAGCTCCTGGCCGGCGATCCGGATCGTCCCGCCGCGCTCGTCGTCCCCGTCCGCGATCTGCCGGCGCTCGTAGAACTCGCGGTAGTTCGGCGTGTACGACTTCGGCACGACGCCGAGGATCCGGCCGCGGTGCACGAGGACCGCGCAGTTGTAGATGCGGTGGCGGTGGCGCAGCGGGGCGCCGATCACGAGGACCGGGAGCAGTTCGGCGGACCCGGCGACGACCTCCCGCAGGGCCGCCTCCACCTGGTCGAGGACGACGTCCTGAAGGAGCAGGTCCTCGATCGAGTATCCGGTGAGGGTCAGCTCGGGGAAGACCGCGACGGCCACCCCGTCCTCGGCGCACTCCCGCGCCTGCCGCAGGACGGCGGCCGCGTTGGCGTGCGGGTCGGCGATATACGTATGGCCCGTGCACGCGGCGATACGTGCGAAGCCCTGGCTGTAGAGGGACCAGAAGTTCAAGGCGCGCCTTCCCCGGCTCGACGGACTCGGTCTGCTCGTTGGACGAGACGCCCCCATCCTCCCCCCGACCTGCCCCGGAACCCAATTCAGGGGGCCGCGTGGCTCAGCGGGAACCCGGGCCGCGCATCCGTACGCCCGGCAGCGGCGGTCCGTCCGCCCACGGTGTCCGACAAAGTCGCGCACGCGCCTTGTGAGGCCCCGGGCGCCCCAAGTACCGTCTGGGACTTGCACGTTGGACGTCCTACGTCCGATGTCCGTTTCGATTCCGTACGTACGCACCCGGCACCGACCCGTACGCACCCACGAAGGGCAGACCCGCATGCCGGCACCGCATCGCGCACGCTTCAGACCCGCCGTCGCCACGGCGCTCGCCGCGCTCCTGATACCCGGCCTGATCTCGGCCGCGGCACCTGACGCGCAGAGCGCACCCGACGCACCGACACCGGCCTTCGAGCAGCAGGTCCTCTTCAAGGCCTCCCAGGACCCGGGCTATGCCTGCTACCGCATCCCCGCGATCGTGAAGACCACGAAGGGCACCCTGCTCGCCTTCGCCGAGGGCCGGGTGAACGACTGCTCGGACTCCGGCGACATCGACCTCGTCCTCAAGCGCTCCACCGACGGCGGCCGCACCTGGGGGCCGCTCCAGGTGATCAACGAGGGCAACGGCGACACCCACGGCAACCCGGCCCCGATCGTCGACCGCGAGACCGGCCGGATCGTCCTGGCCGAGACCTACAACACGGGCCGGACCGACGGGAAGAACTGCGCGGTCCCCTGCGACCGCACCCCGCACATGCAGCACAGCGACGACGACGGCCTCACCTGGTCGGCGCCGCGCGATCTCAGCGACCAGCTGCTGCCCGGCCACTGGAACTCCTGGTACGCCACGGGACCGCACCACGGCATCCAGCTCAGCCGCGGCAAGCACAAGGGCCGCCTGGTCTTCGGCGTGAACACCGAGACCTGGGACGGCTCCCGCGTCGCCGCCAACCACGCCGCGCTGATCACCAGCGACGACGGCGGCGACAACTGGAAGATCGGCGCGACCGACTCGTATCCGATCTCGGCGAAGGACGGCACCTTCCGGCAGAAGCCGAGCGAGATGGCACTCACCGAGCGGCCCGACGGCTCGGTCTACGTCAACGGCCGTGAGCAGGACGGCACGGACCTCGGACACCGTACGCACACGGTGAGCCGGGACGGAGGGGACACGTTCGTGACGCCCTTCACGACGGTTCCCGGCCTCTACACACCCCAAGTGCAGGGCTCCACGCTGCAGTTCAAGGGCCGGATGCTGTTCGCGTGCCCGGCGGATCCGGACCGGCGGCGCACGATGATGGTGCGTTCCTCGTACGACGGCGGCCGCACCTGGGACAGCGTCGACCGCGGCACACAGGTCACGGCCGACTGGTCGGGCTACTCGGACATGGTGCTCGCCAACGAGGGCACCGTGGGCCTGATGTACGAGGGCGGCGCGGTGGACGCGCGGGACGAGATCCGGTTCGCGCGCTTCACCGAGGACTGGCTGAAGCCACGCCGGGGCCCCGACCCGAAGACCGCGGACCGGGCGCGCGGCGCCGCGGACGCGTCGGTGCTCGGCGGGGCTCGGGAGACGGACGGGCGCTTCGGCAGGGCGATCGCCTTCGACGGCGCCGATGACGCCGTACGTCTGCCGTACCGCCGCGAACTGCCGCTCGGCACGAAGGACTTCACCGCGAGCGTGTGGTTCCGCTACGACGCCACGACCGGTGAGCAGCCGATGCTCTGGATGGGCGGCATCGGCACCGGCCAGCCGCAGGTGTGGCTGCGCGGCGAGCCCGAGCAGAACCGGGTGAGCGCGCTGATCACCACCCGCGAAGGCATGGCCCCCGTGAAGTCGGCGGTGGCGCGCACCTCGTCCGCGTACAACGACGGGCAGTGGCATCAGGCGGTGCTTCGACGCGGCGGCGGTGAGTTCTCGCTGACCGTGGACGGTGCGAGGACCGCGGTGGCCGACGTCCCCGGAACGGTCAGCCGCACCTCGGGCTTCGGTGTGCACCTCGGCCAGCGCCTGGACTCGCGGGCGCACTTCACCGGAGCCATCGACGAAGTACAGGTCCACGAGGGCCTGTTGAGCGACGAGGAGCTGGCGTCGGCGTCCCCACGGGACGCGATCCTGTGGCTGCCCATGGACCGGATCAGCCGCAGCAACTAGCGTCGCCTTCCATGTCCGCAGCGGGGAAGCCGAGCACACGCTATGTCCTGGTCGTCCTGCTCGCGCTGGCCTGCGCGGCCGTGCTGCTCATCGCCCTGCCGGACAACGACCGGCAGGGCGATGAGGTCTGTGGCGGCTCCGGGGACGCCTCGTGGTCCGCGGACGAGGCGGCCACCCCCCCGGTCGCCCGGTACGGAAACGACGCGGCCCGCACCGACGACTGGACCGGCGGCGACGGTACGCATTCGGTACGCCTTCCCGACGGGCGGATCCTGTGGCTGTTCTCGGACAGCTATCTCGGCCAGGTGCACCAGCCGCCCAACCTGTCGGGGCAGCCGTACCCCTGGCGCGACGGCACCGCCCCCTTCGTACGCAACAGCGCGGTGGTGATGTCCCCGTCGGGCCGGCTCGAACAGACCCTGCCCGCCCCGCTGTTCCCCGATCCGGCCGCTCAGCAGTGGCGGTGGCCGGTGGCCGCCCAGGTCGAGGAGCGCTCGCCCGGCTCGCCCGAACAGGTCGTCCGGGTGCTCCTGTGGACCCGGGCGTCGGCGCCCGCACCCTGGATCTTCGGGGTGCCCACGGCGACCGAGGTGGCCACGCTCTCGCTCCCGGATCTGCGTCTGGAGGGGGTCGTACGGGTCCTGGACCAGAACTCCGTGGCGGACCCGTCCCGGCGCGTCCTCTACGGCACGACGGCCGTCGCCGAGGACGGCTACACGTATGTCTACGGCGGCAACGACGGCAAGGCCGCCCTGCGTCCCGCCTCCCACGCCTACCTGGCCCGGGTGCCGGGCGGGCGCCTCGCCGAGCCCAGCGCCTGGCGCTACTGGGACGGCGAGGGGTGGAGCGCGCACAGCAAGAGGGCTCGGCCCGTGCTCGGGGACGGCAAGCGCAAGGGTGTGGGCAGTGCGTTCACGGTCGTACGGCAGGACGGGACCTGGGTGCTGTTCACGATGGCCGCCGGGACGAAGGGGCTGCGCAGCATCAGCTCGTACTGGGCCTGTGCGCCGCACGGCCCCTGGCACGGGCCGACCCGGGACTTCGAGCCGCCGCTCCCGGAGGATGCGGCGCCGGAGCAGGACACCGCCGCGTACAACCCCCAGATCCACCCGGACCTGGGCGGAAAGGGCCTGGCCCTGAGCTATGACGTGAACTGGCTGGACGCGGCCCCGCGGGTGGCGGAGTCGCACATCAGCCGGAACGTGTCCCTGTACCGGCCGCGGTTCGTACGGCTGCGTCTCGAGCCGGCGCAGTAGCCGGCCCGGTGCCCTCGGGTCCCGCGAGACCGTCCCGGGCGAGGGCCTCGGGGTCGCGCGAGCGCCGCTTGGCGATCACCGCGCAGACCATCAGCTGCATCTGGTGGAAGAGCATCAGCGGCAGTACGGCGAGAGAGGCATGCGCCCCGAACAGGACGCTCGCCATGGGCAGTCCGCCGGCCAGGGACTTCTTGGAGCCCGCGAACTGGATCGCGATCCGGTCCTCGCGGCTGAACCCGAGCCGCTTCGCCCCGAACCAGCTGACGGCCAGCATCACCGAGAGCAGCACGGCCTCGACGCCGAGCAGCGCGAGCAGCCGCAGCGGGGTGACCTGGCTCCAGATGCCCTCGACCATGCCGAGGCTGAACGCGCTGTAGACGACAAGAAGGATCGAGCCGCGGTCCACGTACCCGAGCACTTTCTTGTGCCGGGCGATGAACGGCCCGACCCAGCGCCTCAGGAGCTGACCTGCCACGAAGGGCACGAGCAGCTGCAGCACGATCTTCACCAGCGAATCGGCGGAGAATCCGGCCTGCCCGCCGATCAGCGCCGCGGCGAGCAGGGGGGTGAGGAAGATGCCGATCAGCGACGAGAACGACCCCGCGCAGATCGCGGCCGGTACGTTGCCCCGCGCGATCGAGGTGAACGCGATCGAGGACTGCACGGTCGACGGCACCAGGGTCAGGAACAGGAAGCCGCTGTAGAGCGCCGGGGTCAGGACGTACGGCACGAGCCCCTCGGCGGCCAGGCCGAGCAGCGGGAAGAGCGCGAACGTACACGCCACGACCGTCAGATGCAGCCGCCAGTTCCGCAGCCCGTCCACGGCCTCGCGGGTCGAGAGCCTGGCTCCGTACAGGAAGAACAGCAGCGCGACCGCCGCGGTCGCACCGCCCGACGCGAGGTCCGCGCCGGTCCCGCGGGCCGGGAACAGCGCGGCGACACCCACGGTGGCGAGGAGCGCCAGGATGTACGGGTCGATCGGCAGCCGCTTCGGCCAGGCGAGGCGTTTCACTTGCGTGGTGCTCCAAAGTGGGGGGCTTGCTGGTGGGGCGCGGTTCTTGCTCGCTGATGAGGCGCGTTTCCCGCTCGCTGATGAGGCGCGGTACGTGCCCTCTCCATCGTCCTCCTGATCACCGAAATCGGGAATCCTGCATACAGCACTTACTGTCATCGCGTTTCGCGATAACGGTCTACGCTGGGCGTATGTACGACCCGGTGCACCTGCGTACCTTCCTCGCCGTGGCGCAAACCCTGAGCTTCACCCAGGCCGCGCGCCGGCTTTCGCTGCGCCAGTCGACGGTCAGCCAGCATGTACGGCGCCTCGAGACGGCGACCGGCCGGGCGCTCTTCACCCGGGACACGCACAGCGTCGAGCTGACGGAGGACGGCGAGGCGATGCTGGGGTTCGCGCGCTCGATCCTGGAGGCGCACGAGCGCGCGAGCGCGTTCTTCACAGGCACCCGGCTGCGCGGACGGCTGCGCTTCGGTGCCTCGGAGGACTTCGTCCTCACCCGCCTCCCGGAGACGCTCGAGACCTTCCGGCACGAGCACCCCGAGGTCGACCTCGAGCTCACCGTCGAGCTCTCGGGAACCCTCCACGAACAGCTCGCGGACGGGGCTCTCGACCTGGTCCTCGCCAAGCGCCGCCCGAACGACCGGCACGGCGAAATGGTGTGGCGCGACGAGCTCGCCTGGATCGGCGCACCGGGCCTGCGCCTCGACCCGGACCGACCGGTCCCTCTGATCCTCTTTCCCCCGCCCGGCATCACGCGCGCCCGTGCCCTGGACGTCCTGGAGCGGCAGGGCCGCGCCTGGCGCATCGCCTGTACGAGCGGCAGCCTCAACGGCCTGGTGGCGGCGGCCCGCGCGGGCCTCGGCGTGATGGCGCACGCGCGGGGGCTGATCCCGCCGGGGCTTGTGCGGCTGCGGGGCGGTGGGCTGCCGGAGCTGGGCGCGGTGGACTTCGTCCTGCTGCAGGGGCGCCATCGCGGGGCCGGTACGCAGGAGGCGGCGCAGGCACTGGCTTCGGCGATCCTGGCGAGCGGGGACCGGCTGCGCAGCAGGGGCTGAGCGCACCACTACAGGCGCCCCGACCTGCGCTCGCGCAGCAGCAGCCAGCTCAGGTAGATGCCGCCGCCGACCCCGGTGACCACCCCGACCGGCATCAGGGCCGAGCTGGTGATCCGCTGGGTGACCAGGTCCGCGCCGCAGACCAGTACGGCGCCCGTCCATGCGGCGGGCAGCACGTTCGGACCGGGCGAGCGCGTGACCCGCCGGGCCAGCTGCGGCGCCGCGAGCGCGACGAACGGGATCGGCCCGGCCGCCGCCACCGCCATCGCGGTCAGTCCGGTACCGGCCGCGAGCAGCACCAGGCGGGTGCGCTCGGGCGGCACCCCGAGCGCGGCTGCCGTGTCGTCGCCCATTTCGAGCATGGTCAGCCTGCGCGCGTACAGGAGGGTGACCGGCACGAGCACGGCCAGCGAGAGCCCGGCGATCCATACGTCGTTCCAGCCGCGGGCGTTGAGGGAGCCGACCATCCAACTGGCCGCCTGCGCGGCCTTGCCGATCTCCGCCCGTACGTAGAGGAAGCTGGTGGCCGAGCCGAGCACCGCGGAGGCGCCGATGCCGATCAGGACGAGCCGGTAGCCGTGCACACCGCGCTTCCACGCGAGGACGTAGACGGCGATCGCCGTGGCGAAGCCGCCGGCCACCGCGCCGAGCGCGGTCTGGGCCATGCCCGAGTCGAAGATGATGATGGCGACGAGTGCGCCCGCGGAGGCGCCGTTGCCGAAGCCGATGATGTCCGGACTGCCCAGCGGATTGCGGGACAGCGACTGGAAGACGGCGCCGGCCATGCCCATCCCGAAGCCGACGAGTATCCCGTCGACGGCCCGGGGCAGCCGGAGGTCCATGACGATGAACTCGGCCCCGGGCGGCCCCTGTCCGGCCAGCGTCCGCACCACTTCCCACGGGGTGAGGGCGAAGCGTCCCGTGCCGACGGCGAACAGCGTGACCACCGCGGCGAGGGCGGCCAGGAGTGTGCAGACGAACAGGGCCCTGCGGTCGAAACGCAGCGACCACGCACCCCTGCGGACGTAGCCGCGTACGAGGGGGGCCGGGGCTTCGGCGGGACGGGGAGCCGGGGAGATCTTGGTCGAGGTCACAGTTGGGCCGCCTTCCGCCGACGCACCAGGTGGATGAAGATCAGGCCGCCGATGAACGCGGTGACCACGCCCACCTCGATCTCGGAGGGCGGCACCACGACCCGGCCGAGTACGTCGCAGACGAGCAGCAGGGCCGGTGCGTACACCGCGCAATAGGGCAGCAGCCAGCGTGGTTCGGCACCGCAGAACACCCGCGTCGCGTGCGGGATCATCAGCCCGATGAAGCCGATGGGCCCGCACAGCGCCGTCGCCCCGCCGCACAGCAGGGTGATCGCGACGATGGACAGCACGCGCGTACGGCCCAGATGGGCGCCGAGCGCCCGCGCGGAGTCGTCGCCGAGGGCCAGCGCACCCAGCGGGCGGGCCAGGAGGAAGGCGAGCACGATGCCGGCCGCGATCACGGGCAGTGCTGTGGTGAGCAGGTCCATGGAGCGCCCTGCGAGCGTGCCGACGGCCCAGTGCCGCATGGTCTCCAGGGCGTCCAGGTCGACGAGTTGCAGCCCGTTGACATAGCCGAACAGGGCGGCGTTGACCGCCGTGCCCGCCAGAGCGAGCCGTACGGGGGTGGCGGCGCGGCTGCCGCCGAGCGCGTTGACGATGACGGCGGCCACGGCGGCGCCCGCGAGGGCGAACCACAGGTATCCGGTGAAGGAGCCGATCCCGAACACGCTGATCGCGGTGACCACGGCCGCGGAGGCGCCCGCGTTCACGCCGAGCAGTCCGGGGTCGGCCAGGGGGTTGCGGGTGAGCACCTGCATGACGGCGCCCGCGACCCCGAGAGCGGCGCCCGCCGCCAGGCCGATCAGGGTGCGGGGCAGCCGCAGTTCGCGCACGATGGCGTCGTTCTTGCTGCCCACCGGATCGGCGAGCGCCGACCACACCTCGCCGAGCGGGACCTGTTTGGTACCGATCGCGAGACTCAGCGCGAAGGCGGCCGCGAGCAGCACCAGGCCGAGCAGCAGGCCCGCGAGGCGCACGGAGAGCCGGGTACTTTTCGGGGGCTTTTCGCCATCCGTCCGGTCGGTGCTGACGGTGGGGGCGGTGGTGGAGGCGGAGGCGGTGGTGGCGGAGGCCGCGGTCATCGGGCGCTCTCCGATGCTGGAGTCATGGCGTCCCTCGGCTGCGGTACGTCGGTCGGGCCGGGCTCGTCCGGGCGGGGCGCCGTGCCCGTGGTGTGCTGCCACATGCGGGCGTAGTGGCCGCCTGCCGCGAGGAGTTCGGTGTGGCCGCCCTGTTCGGCGATGCGCCCCCGGTCGATGACGACGATCCGGTCGGCTCGTGCGGCGGTGCTCATACGGTGCGCCACGACGACCGTGGTGCGCTTGCGGGCCAGGCGCCGCGTGGCGTCGAGCACGCTCTGCTCGGCCGCCGGATCCAGGGAGGCGGTCGCCTCGTCGAGCAGCAGCAGCCCCGGGTCGACGAGCTCCGCCCGCGCCAGGGCGATCAGTTGGCGCTGTCCCGCGGACAGGGACGTGCCGCCTTCGCGTACCGGCTGGTGGAAGCCGTAGGGCTGGGCGGCGACGGCCTCAAGGGCGCCGACCGCGCGGGCGGCGGCCTCCACCTCGGCGTGGGGGGCCCCCCGCCCGCCCCGGCGGGTGGTGGTGGGGGCGGGGCCCCGGGACAGGGGGGGGGCCCCC
>NZ_JAEIMH010000058.1:55074-63663 GCF_016464295.1 Streptomyces sp. N35
GGGGGGGGGGGGGCGGGCCCCGGGGGGCGGCGACGGGGGGGGCGCCGGCCTCCACCTCGGCGTCGGAGGCCTCCGGCCTGCCGTAGCGGATGTTGTCGGCGACGGTCCCCGTGAACAGGTGGGTCTCCTGCGGAACGTACCCGATGAGCCGGCGGTACGCGGACGGAGCCCAGGCCCGCAGATCCCGGCCGTCGACTCGGACGCTGCCCCGGTCGGGGTCGTAGAAGCGGGCGAGGAGCTTGACCACGGTGGACTTGCCCGCCCCGGTGGTGCCGACGAGCGCCACCGTCTCGCCGGGTGCGATGCGCAGTGCGGTGTCGTGCAGCGACGGCCGTTCGGCGCCCGGGTAGGTGAAGGCGACGGCGTCCAACTCCACCGCTCCGGTGAGACGTTCGGGCAGTCGGGCCTCCGCGCCCCGCTCGGGGAGGGAGGGGGTGATGCGCAGCAGCTCCATGGTGCGGCGCAGACCCACGGAGGCCTGCTGGTAGCCGTCGAAGGCTAGGGAGAGCTGCTGCAGCGGCGAGAAGAACATGCCGAGGTAGAGCAGGAAGGCCGCGAGCACACCGGCGCTGAGGTCGCCGTCCGCGATCCGGTGCGCGCCCACGAACAGGACGAGCGCCCGGGACAGTTCCGCGGCGAAGTTGATGGACGGAAAGTAGACGGAGGCATAGCGCTGGGCACGCAGGCGTGCGGTCCGGTACGCGTCGGACAGTTCCCCGAACTCGCGCGAAGCGCCCTGCTCACGGGAGTGCGACTGGGAGGTGCGCAGCCCGCTGACGTTCTCCTGGAGGCTGGAGTTGACCGCGCCGATGCGCTTGCGGGCCTCGTCGTAGGCGGCCGAGGACAGCCGCCAGAACACCCCGGTGGCGGCGAGCACCAGCGGCAGCAGCCCGAGTGCGGCGAGGGCGAGCGGCGGGTGGACCACCACCATGGCCAGGGCCGCGCCGGTCAGCGTGGCCAGGGAGGCTACGGAGGTGAGCAGGCCGGTCCCCAGGAACTGGGACAGCGCGTCGATGTCGTTGACGACCCGGGTCATCACCTGGCCGCCGCGCTCGCGCTCGTAGAAGTCCAGCCCCAGGCGCTGCAGATGGGCGAAAACCCGCACGCGCAAGCCGTACAGGACGCGTTCACCGGCCCGGCGCGTCACACGCGCCTGGGCGCGGTACGCGAGGAAGCCGAGCCCGACGGCGCCGGCCGCGAGCAGCACACACACGGTGAGGGCGCCCGCGCTGTCCCCGCTGACCCCGTCGTCGAGTCCGTGGCGTACGAGGATCGGCAGGGCGATGGCGGCAAGGGAGTCCACGGCGAGCAGCGCGAGACCCGCGAGCAGGGCGGCCCGCACCGGGCGCAGAAGCCTGACCGGGGAGAGCCGGGGATCGGGGGTGCGCAGGTCCTTCTCGTCGAGACCGGGGTCCTCCGACTTCTCCGGCTCCCCTGGCTCCCGCCCTGTCGGGGCCTTCGGCCACAGCTCCGCGGTCGTCCCGTCGGGCGACGCGTCCGAGAGGCGGGTCGGTTCGTCGAGGGAGCCGCTGGCTCCGGCCAGAAGGTCGGCGAACAGCGGGCAGCGGTCGGCCAGTTCGGCCTCGGTGCCGAGATCGACCAGGCGTCCGGCGTCGAGGACGGCGATGCGGTCGGCGAGTGCCAGAGTGGAGCGGCGGTGGGCGATGAGCACGGTCGTACGGTCCGCCGCCACGGTGCGCAGCGCGTCCTGGATGGCCGCCTCGGTGGCGGGGTCCACGGCCGAGGTGGCATCGTCGAGGACCAGCACCTGGGGCTCGCCGAGCAGGGCCCGCGCGAGGGCGATCCGCTGGCGCTGGCCGCCGGAGAGGCCGAGGCCGCGCTCGCCGAGCAAGGTGGCGTATCCGTCGGACAGTTCGCTGATGAAGCCGTGCGCGCCGGCGGCCTCGGCGGCCGCCCGCACCTGGGCGTCGGTGGCCTCGGGACGGCCGTGGGCGATGTTGTCGCGGACCGAGCAGGAGAAGAGGAAGGGGTCCTCGAAGACCGTGCCGACGGCGCGTCGGAGCGAGGCCAGGCGCAGCTCCCGCAGATCCCTCCCCGCCTCGGCCTCACCCGCCTCAGCCTTGCCCGTCCCGGCCTCGGCTTCACCCGCCCCGGCCTTGACCGTCCCGGCCTCGGCTTGGCCCGTCCCGGCCTTGACCGTCCCTGAGTCGGCCTCATCCGTCCCGTCCTCGCCGTCCCCCGCACTCCGCACCAGCACGCTCCCCGACTGCGGGTCGTAGAACCGGCCGAGCAGCAGCGAGACGGTGGACTTGCCGGACGCGGGCGGCCCGACCAGGGCCACGGTCTCGCCCGGCCGGACGGTGAGCGAGAAGTCCTTGAGCACCGGGTCGCTGGGGGCGTATCCGAAGGTCACATCGCGCAGTTCGACCCCGAGCGGCCCGCCCGGTACGTCGGGAGCGCGCGGGTCGTCCACGATGTCCGGTGCGGCGTCGATGAGTTCGTAGACCCGTTCCGCCGCGGCGCGCGCCTGCTGCGCGGTCACGGTGAAGTTGGCGAAGAGCCGGGCCGGGCCCGCGAGCAGCGTGAGGTATCCGGCGAACGTGAGGAACGTACCGATGTCGATACTGCCGCGCAGCGCGAGCCAGCCGCCGAGCGCGAGCAGCGCGACCTGGCCGGCCGGCGGCAGGACCGCCATGGACGCCGCGGAGTCGGCCTGGATACGGGCGAGTCGGACGCGGCGCCCGAACAGCACGCGGGCGGCCCGCGCGAGCCGGTCGGTCTCGCGCTGCTCCTGCCCGAAGGCCTTCACCACGCGCACGCCGGTGACCGTCTCCTCCACGTGTTCGGCGATCGTGGCCGCCTGCGCCTGTGCCTGCCGGGTGGCCGGCCCGACCCGGCGGCGGCTGCGCCGGGCGAGCAGGGCGAGCGCCGGTACGACGGTCAGGGCGACCAGGGCGAGGGGCGCCGACAGCCACAGCATCGCCGCCGCCGCGACGGCGAACTGGGCGGTGACGCCCACCGGTATCGGCAGCATGCCGAGCAGTACCTGGATCTGCTGCAGATCGCTGTTGGCCCGCGAGACCACCTGCCCGGTGCGCAACGAGTCCTGCTTGACGCCGTCGTAGCGCTGCACCGAGGCGAACACCTGGGTCCGTAGATCGTGTTGGACGGCGAGCGCCAGCTTCCCCGCGTAGAAACGGCGGGTGAACTCGGCGCCGAACTGGACCACGGCCAGCACGCACAGAACGGCGACGAGCACGACGACGCGGTCCGTGCGGCCCGCGACGGCATCGTTCACGGCGAGGCCCGTGAGCAGGGGGCCGAACGCCTCGAGGCCCGTTCCGAACACGGAACTGAGCAGGACGGCGGTCAGCAGACCCGGGTGGCTGCGACAGGCGGCCAAGGGCCGGCGCAGCCCTCCGGTGCCATGGGGGGATTCGGTGGACATGAGGTTAGCTTAGGCTAAGCTAACCTCGCCTTGTCACGCCGTGGGTCCCTCGCCCCGGCCGTCCGTCCAGGTGACGGGCATATGGCCATTTCCCGACGGGCCCACCGTCAACAGGCCCCCCCACACAACAGGACTTGACGTCTCGTCAAGCCAGGAAGGCGGGAGCGATGCGCGTCCTCTTCGCCGGTCCGCCCTTCTTCGGACTGCTCTACCCCATGGTTCCGCTGGCACACGCACTGCGTTCCGCAGGTCACGACGTCCTGTGGGGTACGTGCGGTGCCGCCGTCGGGCACACCGGGCGAGCCGGACTCCTCGCCGTCGACTGTGCGCCCGGTATCGACCCCGACGCCCTGTACGCGCAGATGGAGAAGGATCGTCAGGGCCGCAAGCCGCCTTCTCCTGGCGAGCGGACCGCACCGCCCAAGGGCAAGGGTTTCTCGTTCTTCAGCGACGAGATGGCCGACCGGATGGTGGAGGTCGCCGATCACTGGCGCCCCGACCTGGTCGTCCACACGCCGAACGGCGTCGTGGGCCAGCTCGTCGCCGCCCGCCTCGGTGTCCCCTCGGTACTGCACGCGGTCGGCTTCGGCCACACCTCGGCCCACGTCGGCATGATGAACAACGCCCTCGCCGACGCCTACGCCCGGCACGGACTGTCCGGCCCCGGCCCCGTATCCGCATGGCTGGACGTCACCCCGCCGAGCATGAGCGTCACCGACGAGGCGCGCCGCTGGTTCCTGCGGTACGTCCCGTACAACGGCGGTGCCGCACTGCCCTCGTGGCTCTTCACACCGCGCGACCGCCCCCGGATCGCCGTGACCCTGGGGACCGTACGGCCGATGGTCGACGGGGTGTCGCCCGTGCAGTGGGTGATCGACGCCGCGCGCGAGAGCGACGCCGAGTTCGTGCTCGCCCTCGGGGGCGCGGACCTCGGCGATCTCGGTGAACTGCCGGACAACGTCCGCGCGGTGGACTGGATCCCGCTCGGCGCGCTGCTCTCCGCCTGTGACGCGGTCATCCACCACGGCGGGGCGGGCACGACCTTGACCGCCCTCGACTCCGGCCTGCCGCAGATCGTCCTCGGCGCGGGCGCCGCCCGCCCGGCCAACGCCGCGGCGGTCCGCGCCCGCGGCTGCGGACTCGTCCCCGAAGGGCCGGGCGACCTCACCCCGAAGCTGGTCGAACGGCTGCTGACCGACGACGGTCTGCGGGACGCGGCCCGCGCGACCGCGCGCGAGATGGCGGGCCTGCCAAGCCCCGCCGAGACCGTGCCACGTCTGGTCGAACTTGCGCGCACCCAGGGGGAGTTGCGATGAGTGTCGCGATACCCCTGGTGGGCCCGCAGCTGACCGACGCGGACGTGCGGCCGCACCCGCTGACCGGACCCACCGTCGAACGGCTCACCCGCCGGCTCACCGGGGCCACGTCGGCGGCCGGGCGCGGCGGGATCGTCGCCGAGTTCTGGGCGGCGGCCGGACGCCGCGGCGCCCCGCCGGTCGGGGGGGTCGACGGCGAGCCCGGGCACCGCGCGGTCACCTTCCTGTGGCGCGGCCACCGCGCCACCCGGCAGGTGCTGCTGCTCGGCAACCGGCTGGCCGACCGCGAACACCTCGCGGCCTCCCTGCTGCGGCGGATACCGGACACGGACATCTGGCAGCTCGGCCTGAAACTGCGCGCCGATCACCGCGGCAGCTATCAGCTGGCCGCCGACGTCTCCCCCGGCGAGCCGCCCGCCGATCCGCGACTGCTGCAGGAGCGGCTGCGCGGCCTGTCCCGGTACGCGGCACCCGACCCGCTCAACCCGCTTCCCCTGCCCACCCGTTGGTCGCCCGCCGGCGCCTCCGTCTTCGCCCTGCCCGACGCTCCGGCCCAGCCGTGGGCCGAGCGGCGCGCGGGCATCGCGCGCGGCACGGTCGAACGGCACCGCAGGCCGGGCGGGGCGCTCGACGGGGAACGGGACGTGTGGGTCTATCTGCCGCCCGGGATCGACCCGGCCGGGACAGCGGACCGGGTCACCACGGCGGACGGGGACGCCGGCACGCGCCGGCGCGCCACCACGGACGAGGCCACCTCGGCGGCGGACCCGAATCAGGCCGCCGACCTGCCAGACCTTCCCGTCCTGGTCCTGTGCGACGGCGACATGTGGTTCGGTGAACTCGGCTTCCAGGACACGCTGGACGCACTGATCGCCGATGGCGCCGTCCCCCCGCTGGCCGTGCTCGCACCGGACGCCGTGGACAACCCCACCCGCTGGGGCGACCTGGGCGGCCGCGACAGCTACGTCTCCTTCCTCGCCGACCTCGTGCTGCCATGGGCGGCAGCCCGCTGGCCGCTGACCACCGACCCGGCCAGGACCGTGATCGCGGGCCAGAGCCTGGGGGGCGTCACCGCCCTGTACGCGGTCCACACCCGAGCGGACCGCTTCGGCCACGCGCTGGCCCAGTCCGCCTCACTGTGGTGGCGACCGGGCCTGCCGCAGGGCGTGCCCAAGACCGTCTCGGCCGAGACGCCTTGGCTGGTCTCCCTGTTCGCGGAGGCCGAGCAGCGCCCCGTGTCGGTCCGGCTCGCCGTCGGCCTGCACGAGGGCCGCATGGTCGGCGACGCCCGCGCCCTGCACACCGCACTCGCATCGCTCGGCTACCCGGTGACCCGCACCGAGTACAACGGCGGCCACGACTACGCCTGTTGGCGCGGCTGCCTGGCCGACGGACTGGCGGCAGCCCTCGGCCCGGCCGACTGACCCGCACGTTCCCCGTAGAACCAGCTCATTTCATCCCTTACGAAGCCATCCCTTACGAAGCAACACCCACAGGAGTCCCCACCCATGTTTTCCCACCGCCCCCGCACCGCCGCCACCCTCACCGCCGCCGCGCTCGCGGGCGCCCTCGTGCTGACGGCCTGCGGCAGCGACGACAAGAACGGCGGCAAGGAGCAGGCGAAGAACGGCTCTTCGGACACCCGGAAGATCACCGACGCGAACGGCAAGAGCGTCACGGTGCCGGCCGCCCCCAAGAAGGTCGTCACGCTCAGCGAGCCCACCCTCGACGCCGCCCTCGCCCTCGGCATCGAGCCGATCGGCGCCACGGCGGGCCGAGGACAGAAGGGCGTGTCCACCTACCTCGCCGACAAGGCGGCCAAGGCCGAGGTGGTGGCCTCCATCGCCGAGCCGGATCTGGAGAAGCTCGCGACGCTGCAGCCCGATCTGATCCTCCTCGACGAGACCACCGGCTCCAAGCGTTTCCTGGACAAGCTGGGCGAGATCGCACCGACGGTGGTCACGGCGAAGCTCAACGAGGACTGGAAGAAGGCGTTCAGCGCCACCGCCGACGCCCTGAACAAGAAGTCCGACGCCGACAGGCTCCTTTCCGGGTTCGACGCCGACGTGGCCAAGGCCAAGGGTGAACTCGGCGAGAACGCCGGCGCCGTCAGCAGCGTCGTCCGCTGGCAGAACGGCGCCCCGTCCGTCGTCGGCAAGGGCAAGGGCCACGTGGGCTCCACGCTGTCCGCGCTCGGTCTGACCCGGCCGAAGGACCAGCAGGGCGAGAGCATCGGCCGCAGCGAGCCGGTGAGCCTGGAGAAGCTCGACACCATCGACGGCGACTGGCTGTTCTTCGGCGCGCTCGGCGACAAGGCCGCGGGCGAGAAGGCGTACGCCGAGGCCGAGAAGGTCCCCAACTTCACGAAGCTGAAGGCCGAGAAGGCGGGCCACGTCGTGGTCATCGAGGGATCCGCGTGGAACAGCGCGGGCGGCTTCCTCGCGGCCCGCACGGTGCTCGCCGACGTGACCGAGGCGCTGGTCGGCTGACCTGGCGACACCCTGCGTACGGCCGCTCCGGACTTCACGTCCCGGGCGGCCGCACGCGGTTGGGGGCGCGCGCGGTTGGGGCGCAGCGGTTGGGGGCGCACACAACTACCCGCTCCGGCAGGGAAGTTCATCCGCCCGGGGTGGGCTGCATCTTCCGATCAAGACGTGTTAGGTTAGCCTTACCTAAGTCAACGGGAGAGGGTTGTGCTGTGACCGAGAGGGAACTCGAGGGGCGCCTCGCCCTGGTGACCGGAGCCGGACAGGGCATCGGAGAAGCCGTGACCCGCGCCCTCGCCGAACGGGGCGCGCGCGTCGTGGCCGTGGACCGCAACCCCGTCGCGGTCAAGGAGGTCGAGGCCGCGTACACGGGCGGCGAGGTGGTCGCCCGCGCGGTGGACGTCACCGACGCCACCGCCGTCGAGGCCCTGGTCGACGAAGTGGAGCGCACGCTCGGCCCGCTCGCCATCCTCGTCAACGTCGCCGGAGTCCTGCGCCCGGCACCCGTCGTCGAACTCAGCGACACCGACTGGGCCGAGACCTTCGCGGTGAACACCGACGGCGTCTTCCACACCTCGCGCGCCGCCGCCCGCCGGATGGCCGGGCGCCGCTCGGGCAGCATCGTGACCGTCGGGTCCAACGCAGCGGGAGTACCGCGCACTTCGATGGCGGCGTACGCCGCGTCCAAGGCGGCGGCCACCATGTTCACCAAGTGCCTCGGCCTCGAACTGGCCCGCGCCCAGGTGCGCTGCAACGTCGTCTCACCCGGCTCGACGAACACCGCGATGCAACGGCAGCTGTGGACGGAGCCCGACGAGGCGGCCACCCGGCGCGTCGTCGACGGCGACCCCGCCAGCTACCGCGTGGGCATCCCCCTCGGCCGGATCGCCGACCCGGTCGACATCGCGGAGGCCGTCGCGTTCCTGGTCTCCGACCGGGCCCGGCACATCACGATGCACGACCTGTACGTGGACGGCGGTGCCACGTTGCGGGTCTGACGTGTTCGTCGGGCGGGTGCGTGAGGGCTGTGTGCCGCTCCCTGTGTGCCGGCCCCGGGCGCCGCTTCCTGTGCCCCGCTCCCCGTGCGCCGGACAGACCCCGCCCTCCCGGGGGCCGAGCCCCAATCAGGCTATCGGCGACCACTGACAACGCCCCTCCCGTCCTCACCGGACGTGAGCCGGCACACCTTCCCCACCAGCCAGGCATGAACCCTGACGCGCCCTCCCCACCAGCCGGGCGTGAGAGCCCACCCATGCCTCCCACCCCCAGAGCGGCAGCCCACCCACCCCCCTCCCGCTTTCCAAGCCGCAGCCCGCCCACCCCTCCCGCTTTCCAAGCCGCAGCCCACCCACCCCAACCCCGGTACCGCACCGAAGCC
>NZ_JAEIMH010000059.1:0-2202 GCF_016464295.1 Streptomyces sp. N35
CGTACGAGAGAGCCGTCCGCGGAGGTGCTGGAGTCTGAGCGTACGAGAGAGCCGTCCGCGGAGGTGCTGGAGTCTGAGCGTACGAGAGAGCCGTCCGCGGAGGTGCTGGACCGCGGACGGCTCTTTCTCGCAGTGGTGCGGTGGGGCCCTGTGGTCAGCCCTGCTTGCCGTCGAGCTTGTCGATCTGCTCGGTGGCGGCCTGCTGCGCCTTGTCCACGTGCTCGGCGTACTTGCCGCCGGTCTTCTCGTCGACTTCGTCACCGACGCTCTTGACGACCTCGTTGGCCTTGTCCTCGGCCTGGCCGCCGAACTTTTCCTTCATTTCGTTGATCTTGTCGCCGAGACCCATGCGTGGGCTCCCTTCGGGGGCGGGGGGCGTAGGGAAGGTGGCACATATGCCACATTTCGCCCGTCGCTTCCGACCATACGCCCGCCCTCGACCAAATGCCCACCGATGCCAAGGAATGGCCGGGTACGCCCGTGGTACCCGGTATCGCCGGCCGGGTAGGGTCGGTGCCCGTCGCAGGGACGTCACAGGGGAGGGACCGGGGTGGGGCGCGTTCGCACGCTGCTGGGGTGTGCACTGCTCACGGCGGTGGCCGTCGGCTGTACGCCCGTCGAGGAGAAGCCGCCCGGCGGGGAGAGGCCGGTCGCCGGCGGCAAGCCCGGATCGGCGCTCGCCGCCGTCGAGGAGCTGACCGTGAAGGGCCGCGCGCCCAAGACCGGCTACGACCGCTCCCGCTTCGGCAGCCCCTGGGCCGACACCGATTCCAACGGCTGCGGGACCCGGGACGACATCCTCGCCCGCGACCTGGAGCAGGCGCGTACCGAGAACGACTGCAAGGTGGTCGCCGGGAAGCTGGCGCCCGACCCGTACAGCGGCAAGGACATCTCGTTCGAACGCGGGCGCAGCCAGGTCGACATAGATCATCTGGTGGCGCTCTCGGACGCGTGGCAGAAGGGCGCGCAGCAGTGGAAGCCCGGCAAGCGCATCGCGTTCGCCAACGACCCGTTGAATCTGCTCGCGGTCGGGGCGAGCGTGAACCGCTCCAAGGGCGACGGCGACACGGCGACCTGGCTGCCCCCGGTGAAGTCGTACCGCTGCGCGTATGTGGCGGGGCAGGTCGCGGTGAAGCGGAAGTACGGGGTGTGGGTGACCTCGGCGGAACAGGATGCGATGCGCCGGGTCCTCGACGGCTGCCCGGAGCAGGCCCTGCCGGTGGGGAACGCGCCCACGGTGGCGCCCGGCCGTTTCCACGCGGACTGATCGCAGCTGAACGTGGACCGGTCGCGGGCGGACCGCCGACTGCTCAAGGCCGACTGCTCAAGGCCGACCGGGCCGCCGGAAAACCGCTTGGCGGCCTTCAGGGTCCCGGCTACCGTGCCCGCATGAGCGACATCACGGTCACCACCCTCGCCGAACGCCCCCACCTCCAGGGCGCGATGGACGAGATGCCCGAGACCTGGAACGAGTTCGTGCGCCACGATCTCGTCGGCTGGTCGCACTACCCGCGGATCGCGGACGAGCTGCCCGACTACACCCTCGTCGCGACCGACGGCGGCGGCGCCGTGGTGGCCAAGGCCATGAGCGTGCCGTTCGCGCTGAACGCACGCGGGCGCGGGGAGCTTCCGGCGGGCGGCTGGGCCAGGGTGCTGCAGTGGGCGTTCTCCGATCTGAAGTACGGGCGCACGCCCGACACCGTGAGCGCCATCGAGATCAGCGTCGCCGACGGGCAGCAGGGCAGGGGCCTTTCGCACACGATGCTCGGCGCGATGCGCGACAACGCACGGGCCCGCGGCTTCTCGGAGGTCGTCGCCCCGGTGCGGCCCAACGCCAAGCACCTGGAGCCGCTCACCCCGATCGAGGAGTACGTGCTGCGGGTGCGCGACGAGGACGGTCTGCCGACCGACCCCTGGCTGCGGGTGCACGTACGGGCCGGCGGTGTGATCGAGAAGGTCGCGCCCGTGTCGATGTGTGTGAACGGCACGCTCGCCCAGTGGCGCGAGTGGACCGGGCAGCCCTTCGACAAGGGCGGCGAGATCGAGATCCCCGGCGCGCTGGTACCCGTGCACTGCGTACCCGAGCGGGATTACGCCGTGTACGTGGAGCCCAACGTCTGGGTGCGGCACGCGCTTTGAGCAAACGGGAAGGGTGGGCCCCCCCCCCCCGGGGGGGCCCCCCCCCCCGGACGCGGGGGGGAG
>NZ_JAEIMH010000059.1:2212-18909 GCF_016464295.1 Streptomyces sp. N35
GGGGCGCGCCGCCCACACAGCAGAGAGGGCGCCCCCCCCCCGCCGGGGAGGGGCATCCCCTTCCCGTACGTACGGGTGACTACATCGTGTCGAGGTCGAGCACATCACCCGTCGGCGCCTTCGCGTCCACCGGCTTGTCGTAGTCGGTGAAGGTCAGGTCCTCGCCGTCCTTCGCCGCGTCCGAGGTGAGCTTGAGCAGATACGGCTTCCCCTTCGTCGCCACGTAGATCGTGTAGCGCTCCGCGCCGTCGTTCTCGGTGAGCGTGATGGCCTCCTGGCCGTCGACCGTCGTCACCTTCCCCTTGCGGGCCGCCGAGTCCCCGCCCTTGAACTCGCCGAGCAGCTGGTCGAGATCGCAGAAGGCCTTCAGGTCCTCGGAGCCTTCGCCCGTCGCGGAGGTCTTCACCCAGCGGTCGCCCAGCATGTCGACGGCGGCGTCCACCTCCGCCTTCGCCTCGCCCTTGCTCTGGGCGCGCAGGAAGGCCTCGTCGTACTTCATGTAGACGGTCCTGCCGTCGTTGACGATCTCGGCCTTGCCCTGACCGCCCACGGACATGGAGCCCGCGCAGACGCCCTTCGTGTCCATGGCCATGTCGAGGGTGATCGCGCCCAACTCGGCATCCGGAACAGTGCCCTTGACGCGCAGGGACTTCGCGGAGCTGGTCGCCTCGACGGCCTGGTCGGCGATCTCGGGACCGGACGCGTCGGCGAACGGCTCCTTGCTCTCGGCGGAGCTGTTGCCCGCGTTCTTGCCCTTGTCCGACGAGCCGGCGGACTTCTCGGACCCGCAGGCGGTGAGCGCGAGAGCGGCGCTCAGGGCGAGGGCGGCGGTGGTGAGGACGGTGCGGCGCATGGTGGTTCTCCCCCCGGAGAAAGTTGATGTGGGGTGGGTGAGCGGGTGATGAGTGCGGGGTGGTGGGGACGACGAGGGGACGGGGCTCCGGGTGAGGTGTTCAGTCCGGTGCGACGGGGCTGATCAGCCCGTCTTCTTCCAGTCCTGGCACCCGGTCGTCTTGAAGTAGGCGTCCTTCGCGGTGATCGTCACGATCCCGTTGCCGTTCACGTTCTCGTTGGCGGCGATGGACTCCAGGCCGTGCTCGGCGTCCTTCGAGCGCTCCCAGTAGCACATGTCGTCCGTGTTCCCGCTGGACTTGTACGTGCCCGGGGCGATGTCGACGCCGACCTTGAACATGCCGCCGTCGCCCTTGACGTCCCCGCCCTTCGGCGAGCCCTTGGCGGCCTCGTCGACCGCGGTCCAGCCGTTGCAGTCCGAGGACTTGAACAGCTTGTCGCCGGGCTTGATCGTCACGTACGAGGTGCCGGTCACGTTGTCGTTGGCCAGGATCGACTCGAGCTCGCCCTTGGAGTCCTTGAGGCGCTCCCAGTAGCACATGCCGTCGTCGTTGCCCGTCGTCCTGTACGTGCCGGGCTTGACGTCGGCGCCGACCTCGAAGTCCCCGTCGCCGTCGATGGCGACCTTGTCCTCGGGGGCGTCCTCGGCCTTCTTCGGCTTGTCGCCGTCCTTGGCCTTGCTGTCGCCGCCGGTGCCCGCCGACACCGAGGCGGAGTCCTTCGAGCCGTCCGAACCGTCGTCGCCGCCGGCCCCGAGCGCCCCGCCGATCGCGACGACCACGACGATCGCGCCGATCGCGGTGAGCACCTTGTGGCGGGCGACCCAGCTCCGTCTGGGCGGCGGCTGAGGGGCGGCGTGCTGGGGGCCGTACGAGCCCTGCGAGCCGTACATCGGCTGCTGAGGCTGCTGAGGCTGCTGGGACTGCTGCGACCACTGGGGCTGCTGAGACATCTGGAGCACCTTTCGTGCACAAGGGGAACAGTCGTAGACCGGCTGTGAGCCCGTGAACTCGGTGGGCTGTGAACCGCTGGGTCAATAAGAGCAGACGCTGTGAACCGAGTCAACACGGTTCACGGGAACTGGTCCGTTCACGCGTGTGAGCGATAGGATCCAGCGCATCCGCAGCGCCGAGCCGTATCCGTGCGCATGGGGCCGTATCCAGAGGGGAGCCAGCCGGGTGCCTACGAGTGCGACAGAGGTGACCGCCGCCGGAATCGCCCGGCTCGCCGGGGTGGGCCGGGCCGCCGTGAGCAACTGGCGCCGCCGACATGCCGACTTCCCCAAGCCCGTGGGCGGTACCGAGACCAGCCCGTCCTTCGCGCTGTCCGAGGTCGAGGACTGGCTGCGCCGCCAGGGCAAACTCGCCGAGGTCCCGCTGCGCGAGCGCGTCTGGCAGCAGCTCACGGGACACCCCGAGGGCCCCGGCACCGCGCTGCTGCACATCGGCTGTGAACTGCTGCTCGTGCACGAGCGCCCCACCGACTGGCTCGAGCTCAACGCGCTCTCCGACCGGCGCCTGGCCGAACTGCTCCCGGACGCGTACGACAAGGTGCTCACCGACCGCTTCGGCGCCGGCCGCCACCGGGCGGTCCAGGTCCCGTCCACCGAGGCCCTGCACGCCTCCGTACCGCTGCTGCGCGCAGCCGCCCAGCTCGCCGCCCAGCTGGGGACCCCGCGGGCCTTCGAGTTCCTCCTCGGCCGCCATCTGGACGCCAACTCCCGCCAGTACACGCCCACTCCGGCAGGGCCCGCCGAGCTGATCGCCCGCCTCGCCGGACCCGTACGCACCGTCCTCGACCCGGCCTGCGGCACCGGCGCCCTGCTCAGGGCCGTCGCAGCGCGCCCCGACCTGGAGCTGCACGGCCAGGACTCGGCACCCGAACTCGCCGCCCTCACCGCCCTGCGCCTGGCCCTCGCCGGCCACGCACACATCCGCACCCAGGCCGGCGACTCCCTGCGCGCCGACGCCTTCCCGCAGCTCAGGGCCGACGCGGTGGTCTGCCATCCGCCGTTCAACGAGCGCAACTGGGGCCATGACGAACTGGCCTACGACCCCCGCTGGGAGTACGGCTTCCCGGCCCGCACCGAATCCGAGCTCGCCTGGGTCCAGCACGCGCTGGCCCGGCTCGCCGACGGCGGCACCGCCGTCCTGCTGATGCCGCCCGCCGCCGCGTCCCGCCGCTCCGGCCGCCGCATCCGCGCCGATCTGCTGCGCCGCGGCGTCCTGCGCGCCGTGATCGCGCTGCCCGCGGGCGCCGCACCCCCGCACAACATCCCGCTGCACCTGTGGATCCTGCGCCGCCCGGGCCCGGCCACCCGCCCCCAAGTTCACGGCTCCGCTCGAACAGGGGGGACCCCCATGCCCGCCGAACTGCTCCTGATGGACACCGCCTCACTCGTACCAGAAGGACAGCCCGAACTGCCCTGGCCCGCCCTGCAGTCCGCGGTCACCGAGGCCTGGGAGGCGTACGAGCGCACCGGCACCGCCGAGGAGCAGCCGGGCCTCGCCCGCGCCCTCGCGGTGATCGACCTCCTCGACGACGACGTGGACCTCGCGCCCGCACGCCATCTGCCCCCGTCCACGGCCGCCGGCGGGATCGAGCAGCTCACCTCCGTACGGGAAAAGCTCACCGACACCCTCAGGCTGACCGCCGAACTCACCCCGCCCGCCGCCGAACCGGCCCCCGACGCACGCTGGCCGCTCACCACCATCGGCGAACTCGCCCGCGCGGGCGCCCTCACCCTCAGGACCGGCAACGCGGCCGTGGCGCTCGGCGGCACCGTCCCCGTCCTCACCGACCACGACGTCTTCACCGCCGCCGCCCCCTCCGGCACGCTGCCCGAGGACCACGAAGCCCCCGAACTCACCGAAGAGGGCGACGTCGTCGTCCCCGTCCTCGGCGCCGGCAGCGTCACCCGTGTCATCGACGCCGCCACCGCCGGCGCCGCACTCGGCCGCAATCTGTCCCTGCTCAGACCCGACCCGGCGGCCCTCGACCCCTGGTTCCTCGCGGGCTTCCTGCGCGGCACCGCCAACAACCGCCAGGCCAGCAGCTACGCCTCGACCGCCACCCGCCTCGACGTCCGCCGCCTCCAGCTCCCGCGCCTGCCGCTCGAACAGCAGCGCGCGTACGGGGAGCGGTTCCGCGCCCTCGCGGCCTTCGAGGACACCCTGCGGCAGGCGACGCGGCTCGGGGAGCGGCTGGTCCAGGGGACGTACGACGGCCTGACGGACGGGACGATCGCACCGGCCTGACCGAAGCGCGGACCCGGGCGGAAACGGAGCCCACGGGTCCGCGCTTTCCGTGACCGGATCGATTTCCTCGATCACGTACAACCCCGGTCCGGTTGTCCTGGTCGCCTTATACGCTCATCTCTGCACGTCCCGACTCGGCACCCCGTTCGGTTCCAGGATTCGCTTTCAGGAGCAGCCCCATGCACGGCCCCGGCTACGCACCACCGCCAAGCCGCCGTCCCTCCGACGCGGCGCTGGTGACCCTGCGCGTGGTCTTCGTCGTGCTCGCCATCGGCTTGTGCGGCATGCTCGCCTGGGCGCCGCTGATCCGGGTCGCCGTCCTGACCAAGAAGGCCAAGGACTGGGTGCTGTTCGCCCTGGCCCTGGTCGTGGTCGCGCTGTCCCTCTTCCTCATCGGCAACGAACCGACCGATGACATCGACACCAACCAGGAGTGGTTCGGCCTGCTCCTGCTGCTCGGCAACCTCATCGCCTGTGTCACGTACTACCTGTACGCGGACATCAAGCACTTCCACGGCTGGAGCGGCCCGGCCACCGTCGGCTACCCCTCCCTGCAGAAGCAGCCCCAGGCCTACGGCTACCCGCCCACCGCCCCCACCGCGTACGGGCAGGGCGTCCCGCACCAGGGCGTCACCGCGCCGATGCACCCGCAGCAGCAGCCCCTGCCGACCCCGCCGCAGCAGCCGATACCCACCCCGCCTCAGCAGCCGATACCCACTCCGCCGCCGGCCGCGCAGCGCCCCGCGCCCGCGCGTATCGACCAAGTGCGCGCCGAACTCGACGAGTTGAGCAGCTTCCTGCGCGGACACGACGACCCGTCGAACGGGCCCCACGGGCAGAGCGGACGTGACTTCCCGCCGCCGAACAGCCCGAACGACCGTGACCGCCGCCCGGAGGACAACAGGTGAGCGTGACCGGACGCGTCATCGCCGGCCGCTACGAACTGTCCACGCTCATCGGGCAAGGCGGCATGGGCCAGGTCTGGACGGCGTACGACCAGCGCCTCGACCGCCGCGTCGCCGTCAAGCTCCTGCGCCCCGACAAGGTCGCGGGCCAGGAGGCCGACGAGCTGCGCCGCCGCTTCGTGCGCGAGTGCCGCGTCACCGCCCAGGTCGACCACCCCGGCCTCGTCACCGTGCACGACGCGGGCAGCGCGGACGACGACCTCTACCTCGTGATGCAGTACGTCGACGGGTCCGACCTCGCCGACCACCTCGCCGAACACGACCCGTACCCCTGGCCCTGGGCCGTGGCCGTCGCCACCCAGCTGTGCGCCGTGCTCTCCGCCGTGCACGCGGTGCCGATCGTCCACCGCGACCTCAAGCCGCGCAACGTGATGGTGAAGCCCGACGGCACCCTCACCGTCCTCGACCTGGGCGTCGCCTCCGTCATCGACTCCGACACCACCCGCCTCACCCACACCGGCTCCCCGATCGGCAGCCCCGCATACATGGCACCCGAGCAGGCCATGGGCGGCGCGGTCGGCCCGTACACCGACATCTACGCCCTCGGCGTCCTGCTGCACGAACTCCTCAGCGGCAACGTGCCCTTCGCGGGCACCACCGCACTCGGCGTCCTGCACCGGCACCTGTACGAACCCCCGCTGCCCGTACGCCAGTTGCGCCCCGAGACCCCCGAAGCGCTCGAAGCCCTGGTCCTGCGCATGCTCGCCAAGGACCCGCAGCACCGGCCCGCCTCCACCCAGGAGGTGTACGAGGCACTCGTCCCGCTGCTGCCCACGCGCGGCAACCCGAGCGGACCGCTCGACCCCACCCGCCCGTTCCTGCGCCCCAGCGCACCCTGGCCGGACCGCGCCCGAACACCCGCCGCGCAGCCCACACCCATGGAGTCCACGAGCAAACGCCCGGATGTCGCCCAGGCCGTGGACGACGTGAAGCGACTGCTCGGCGAGGGCCGCATCACCCAGGCCGTCGACATCCTCGGCGCGATCCTGCCCGCCGCCGCCGCACAGCACGGCGAGCACTCACCGGTCGTACGCACCCTGCGCAAGCAGTACGCGGCGACGCTGATGGACGACGGCCAGTACCGCCGTGCCCTGCCCGAACTGCGCCGCCTCGCCGACGAACGCGCGGCGGAGGCGGGCGTCGCCGATCCGGCCGCCCTGCAGTTCCGCTACGACGCCGCCCAGTGCCTCGAACAGCTCGGCGAACCGGCCGCCGCCCTCACCGAATACCGGGCGCTCCTTCCGTACTACGAGAACCAGTACGCGACCACCGACCGCGAGATCGCCCTCGAAGTCCGCCGCCGCATCGGCCACTTGCTGCTCGCCCTCGGCGACCGCGCCGCCGCCCACGACATGCTGCGCGCGCTCCTGTACGACGCGGAACGGGTGCACGGACCCGCGCACGCGTTCCCGGGCGAAATCCGCCGCACGCTGCACTGGCTGGGGCAGGTACGCGGCTGACAGCGCACCGGTATGGACGCGCATCCCGAACTGCCCATGAATCGTTGGTCGAACCAGTGGCCGAACCGCACGCCCACTGCCTAACATCGATCACCGCAAGGCTTGTGCACTGACGCACAATCTCGCCGCAGCCGCCGGGAGGCCCCCTTTGCACCGCCGCCGTCGCACCGCACTCACCCTCTCCGCTGCCCTTCTGGCCGCGGCGCCCCTCCTGGCCGCCTGCTCGAACGAGGCCCATCCCGGCGCCGCCGCCGTCGTCGGCGAGGAGCGCATCTCCATGGCGCAGCTCCAGTCCCGGGTCAACGAGGTGCGCAGTGCCCAGCAGGCGGCCACGGCCAAGACGGACAACTACGCCCAGGCGGTGGAGAAGACCGGCGGCCTCACCCGCGACACCCTGCAGTCGATGGTCCTCGACCGCGTCCTGCACCAGGCCGCCGAGGACGCGGGCGTCACCGTGACCCGCAAGGAGATCCAGGGCCTGCGCGGCGAACTGGTCAAGCAGGCCGGCAGCCAGGAGGCCCTGGAGGCGGGCTGGCTGCAGCAGTACAACATCCCGCCGTCGCGGATCGACGACTCCCTCCGTACGGAGATCGAGGCCCAGAAGCTGTACCAGGCCCTGGGCGCCGACCCCCAGACCGAGACCGGACAGCAGGCCTTCTGGAAGGCACTCTCGGACGCCTCCCGCTCCCTGGACGTGGACCTCAACCCCCGTTACGGCACCTGGGACATGACCAAGAGCCGCCGCGCGGACACGGTGACGCCGTGGCTGCGTCAGGTGTCAGGCGCCAAGGAGGCGTAACCCCCCCGGCCGTATGAGTGCCCGCGCCCGACGCGGGCACTCGGCCCGTATGACAACCACCGAGACCAAGCCCCGGCGGCCGCTCGGCAAGGAAAGCTCCGCACGCAGGCTGCCCTGGTGGATCAAACTCCCGGCCGCGCTCGTCGTGGCCCTCGTCCTCGTCCTGCTCGCCGGACAGCTGCGCCTGCTGCCCGGCCTCGACGACATCTTCGGCTCCGAGACCAAGGACCGCTCAGGCCCCGCCGTACTGAAGTCGCTGCGGGACATGAGCCGTTACGAAGGCGCCGCCGGCTCCTACCAGGTCGTCGTCGACCTGGAGAAGGACGCCAAGTTCCTGCCCGACGCGATCCGCGGCACCCGCACCCTGTTCGTCGGCTCCGGCACCGCCAGCGCCTATGTCGACCTGGGCGCCCTGAAGGAGGACAACGTCCGCGTCGACAAGGAACGCACCGCGGCCACCCTCGTCCTGCCGCACGCGAAGCTCGCCAAGGCCACGCTCGACCCCGACCGCTCCTACACCGTCTCCAAGCAGCGCGGAATTCTGGACCGGCTCGGTGACCTGTTCTCCGACAACCCGGCCGGCGAACAGGCGGTGAACAAGCTCGCGGTCCGGCACATCTCCGCCGCGGCCAAGGACAGCGGCCTGACGGCCCGCGCGGAACGCAACACCACCGCGATGCTGGAGGGCCTGCTCACCTCGCTCGGCTTCGAGAAGGTGACGGTGCGGTACGCGTGAGCGTCCGGCGAAGGTGACGGTGCGGTACGCGTGCGTGCCCGGCGAAAGCCCGGGGCACGGGTGAATCCCTGACGCGGCCGCGGGGTACGTTGGCCGACGTGAACGCTCCCGACGCCCCCGGCCGCATCGTCCTGCTCACCACGACCCACCGCGTGGCCCCCGGCCTCCTGTCCTGGCCGGCCTGGCAGGCTCTGCACAGCGCCGATCTCGTCCTGTGCGCCGACCCGGCCCACCCCCAACTCCCGTATCTGCGCGAGGCGGGCGTCACCGTGGAGCAGCGCACCCCCGCCGCCGAGGAACTGATCGACGCCTGCGCGGGCGACCGCACCGTGATCGTGCTCGCGAGCGGCGAGGGCGACCCCCTGCTCACCGACGGTCTGGCCCGGCTCGCGGGTTCGGGCCGGGTGCGGATGCCCGACCTCGAGCTGCTCCCGGCCTCGTACGATCTGCCGGGCGCCCGCCTCCTCGACCTCGTCCAGGTCATGGACCGCATCCGCCGCGAGTGCCCCTGGTCCTCGCAGCAGACCCACAAGGGCCTGGCGAAATACGGCATCGAGGAGGCCTACGAACTCGTCGAGGCCATCGAGGAGGGCGACCGTACGGAGCTGCGCGAAGAACTCGGCGACGTCCTGCTCCAGGTCGTCTTCCACGCCCGGATCGCCGCCGAGGACGAAGAGGAGCCCTTCGACATCGACGATGTCGCGGGCACCATCGTCACCAAGCTGATCCACCGCCACCCCCACGTCTTCGGCGATGACACGGCGCAGACCCCCGAAGAGGTCAAGGCGCACTGGCTGCGCACCAAGGCCGAGGAGAAGCAGCGCGACTCGGTCACCGAGGGCGTCCCGCTCGGCCAGCCCGGCCTCGCCCTGGCCGCCAAGCTCGCCTCACGGGTCCGTACGGCAGGGCTCGACGTTCCGCTGCCCCAGGGCACGGGCCTCGGCTACGAACTGCTCGCCCTGGCCGTCCGCGCGGAATCCGAGGGAATCGACCCGGAGGCCGCACTGCGGGCGGCGGGGCGGGCGTACCGGGACGCGATCAGGGTCGTGGAGGCCGGCGAGAAGGGGAGCGGAGAGGCGGATACGGTCGAGGGGTGACCAGCACCGCCCCGACCGGACCCACGCCGACCGGAACAACTCCGCCTGAACTCTTCACCTGGGAGTTCGCCACCGACCCGTATCCCGCCTACGCCTGGCTGCGCGAGCACGCCCCGGTGCACCGCACCACGCTGCCCAGCGGGGTCGAGGCCTGGCTGGTCACCCGGTACGCCGACGCCAAGCAGGCGCTCGCCGACCAGCGGCTCAGCAAGAATCCGGTGCACCACGCCGGGGACGAGCGGGCCAAGGGCAGGACGGGCATCCCCGGTGAACGCAAGGCCGACCTGATGACCCATCTGCTCAACATCGACCCGCCGGACCACACCCGGCTCAGGCGGCTGGTCTCGAAGGCGTTCACGCCGCGCAGGGTCGCCGCGTTCGCGCCCCGGGTGCAGGAGCTCACCGACCAGCTCATCGACTCCTTCGCGCGGAAGGGGAGCGCGGATCTGATCCACGAGTTCGCCTTCCCGCTCCCCATCTACGCGATCTGCGATCTGCTCGGCGTACCGGCCGAGGACCAGGACGACTTCCGTGACTGGGCGGGCATGATGATCCGTCATGGCGGCGGGCCGCGCGGAGGAGTCGCGCGCAGCGTCAAGAAGATGCGCGGCTATCTCGCCGAGCTGATCCACCGCAAGCGCGCCGAACTGCCCGAACACCCTGCGCCGGACGAGGACTTGCTCTCCGGTCTCATCCGCGCGAGCGACCACGGCGAGCACCTCACCGAGAACGAAGCGGCCGCGATGGCCTTCATCCTGCTCTTCGCCGGCTTCGAGACCACGGTCAATCTGATCGGCAACGGGACCTATCAACTCCTCCGTCACCCCGAACAGCGCGCCCGCCTCCAGGAGTCGCTGGCCGTGGGGGAGCGGGGCCTCCTGGAGACGGGAGTCGAGGAACTCCTGCGCTACGACGGGCCGGTGGAGCTCGCGACCTGGCGTTTCGCCACCCAGGACCTGACCATCGGCGGCCAGGGGATCGCCGTCGGCGACCCGGTCCTCGTCGTCCTCGCCGCCGCCGACCGGGACCCCGAGCGCTTCGAGCAGCCGGACACCCTCGACCTCTCCCGCCGCGACAACCAGCACCTCGGCTACGGGCACGGCATCCACTACTGCCTCGGCGCGCCGCTCGCCCGACTGGAAGGACAGGCGGCGCTCGCCACCTTGCTCACGCGTCTGCCGGATCTCCGGCTTGCGGGAGAAGAGGGCGATTTGCGGTGGCGTGGGGGGCTCATCATGCGCGGATTGCGGGCGCTACCGGTCGAGTTCACCCCAGAACGCCCTGCCTCGTAACACGCTGACGACGTCCAGTAACTGACGCCTCGTCAAAACTGTGACTTTCACGTGATCTGCGCTGCATCGACTTGTGACTGACGTTCGAATGCGGCTACGTTCACCGCTTAGCTCAGCTGCCACTGGGGACCCAGGACCTGACGTATGTACGGGCCCGAGTTCCCCGTGGTCCCTCAGCAGTGCAGTCACGCGAAAGGCGTTCACATGCTTTCCGGGAACGGTCGTCACCGTCGACCCCGCCAGGTCCCCGGCCTGGTCGTCGCAGCCGGCGTCACCGGCTCAGCGCTCGCCCTGCCGCTGTTCGGCGCGACGGGCGCGAGCGCGGCCGACGGCTCCAGCTGGGACCGCCTCGCCGAGTGCGAGAGCGGCGGCGTGTGGAGTGCGAACTTCGGCAACGGGTACTACGGCGGGCTGCAGTTCGACCAAACGACCTGGGAGGAGTTCGGCGGGCTCGACTATGCGCCGACCGCCGATCTGGCCAGCCGCGGCGAGCAGATAGCCGTGGCCGAGAAGGTCGTCGCGGCGCAGGGCCCGCAGGCCTGGGCCACGTGCGCGCCGATCGCCGGGCTCGTGACGGCATCGCCGAGCGCCACGCCGGAGAGCGAGCGGGACAAGACCCAGGACGGCAAGGGCGAGTCCGGCAAGACGGACAAGTCCGAGAAGGCGGACGGCGGCGCGACGTCGGACGCGGACGGATCGACCGCATCGCCGGACCCTTCCGCCTCGGCCACTGCGGACCCCTCGGACCCCTCGGCCCCCTCCGCCTCGGCGACTGGTGACCCTTCCGCCTCGGCCACTCCCGGCCTCGGTGACCTCCCGCTGTTCGGCGAGAGCGACTGGAACCTCGGCGGCTCCTCCGTATCCCCCTCATCCCCCTCGGACGATTCCGGCATTCCGGACGACCTGCCCACTCCGGGCGGCACGGAGGGCGGCGGCACCGCCGGAAGTGACGAATCCGACAACTCCGGCGGCGATTCCGCCACTTCGCCCGACGACTCCTCCGGCCGCCACCGCGGCGACCGCGCCCCCGACGACACCGCCGACGCCGACCGTGGCTCCTCCGGCCGGCATGCCTCGCGTGACGACGAGGCGCGCGACGCGGGCGCCGCGGACGGCGCGTACACCGTGCGGCCCGGCGACAGCCTTTGGGGCATCGCGGACGACCAGCAGGTCGAGGGCGGCTGGACTTCCCTTTACGCCGGCAACCGCCTGGTCATCGGCGACGACCCGAACCTCATCGTGCCTGGCCAGGACCTGGCGCTCGGTCAGAACTGACGCGATAACAGGGGTAGGGACATGGGCGAGTTCGGCAGCGAATGTCCGTAATAAAGGAGCTTCGGGGGAAGTGAGAGATGGGTCTCACCGCCCCCGATTCTCTTTGAAATTCGAGCGTTTGCCCGTTTACGGTCGTGACCGCTCGCCATTGGTGAGCCCCGACGACCGCACGCCGAATCCTGCCGGCGGACGTACGGGAACAGTCGTCGCGTCATGCGCCGTAGGCAGGAGCGGGGGACCCAAGGTTTGCGCCGTGGGCGGTGGTTGAGAGACCGCCAACCCGGCTTGGGGTGAAGTGTCCGATATCGATACGTGGATACACGTTCATTTCGGACACCGGGTACTCACTGCACCCGAACCCGACAGCTCACCTCGCAGGCGTCGGTGAGGGGAAACTCCATGCTGTTTTCGGGCAAGGGCACTGGCAAGCACCGTCGTCTGACCAAGAGCGAGAAGGCCGTCCGCGCCGTCACGCTGGCCGGTGTCGCCGGCACCGCGATCGCCGCGCCGCTGATGACCGCCGGCTCCGCCTCCGCCGCGACCACCTCCGAGTGGGACCAGGTCGCCCAGTGCGAGTCGGGCGGCAACTGGTCGATCAACACCGGCAACGGCTACTACGGCGGCCTGCAGTTCTCGGCCTCCACCTGGTCCGGCTACGGCGGCACGGCCTACGCGCCCACCGCCGACCAGGCCACCAAGGCGCAGCAGATAGCCATCGGCGAGAAGGTCCTCGCGGGCCAGGGCAAGGGTGCCTGGCCGAGCTGTGGCGTGGGCCTGTCCAACGCCTCGAACGGCGCCGGCGCCGCGCAGGAGTCCGCTCCGCAGCAGCAGGCCCCGAAGCAGGAGTCCGCGCCGCAGCGCGAGTCCGCTCCGAAGGCCGACCGCTCGCAGCGCACCGTCGAGACCCCGACCGGCAAGAAGGTCGAGAAGGGTGACGGCGAGTACAAGGTGAAGTCCGGCGACACCCTCTCGAAGATCGCCGAGGCGCATGACGTCAAGGGCGGCTGGGAGAAGCTCTTCAAGCTGAACGACGACATCGTCGACGACGCGGACTTCATCTTCCCGGGCCAGCAGCTCCACCTGAGCTGAGCCGAGCTGAGCCAGGCCGGCTCCACCTGAGCCGAGCCACGCTGGCTCCACCCGAGCCGGCCACCCCCGGCGATTCCCCCCACGCTCCCCCCCCCCCGCGCCGGCCCCCCCGCCCCGCCGGGCCGGGGTCTTGCGCTCCTGCCCGATATGCCCGGCCCGTTCCGTACCGGCCGGTAATAAAGGTGTCCGGTCAGAGGCCCTTCTGCCCCGTATTACGGGCCTTCGGGCCTCTTTTCGTCCCAGGGGACGGGCGGTCGGCTGGCCGAAGCCTCAGAGCCGGTTAGGCTCTTGTCGCAAGGCCAAAGCGACCCTGCACTTCTAGCGTCACATCCCAGAAGGAGATGCTCGTGCCGTCCATCGACGTCGTCGTAGCCCGGGAAATCCTGGACTCCCGAGGCAACCCCACGGTCGAGGTCGAGGTTGGCCTCGACGATGGCAGCACCGGGCGTGCTGCCGTTCCGTCCGGTGCCTCCACCGGTGCGTTCGAGGCTGTGGAGCTCCGTGACGGAGACGCCAACCGCTACCAGGGCAAGGGTGTCGAGAAGGCCGTTCTGGCCGTCATCGAGCAGCTCGGCCCGGAGCTCGTCGGCTACGACGCCACCGAGCAGCGCCTCATCGACCAGGCCATGATCGACCTGGACGCCACCGACAACAAGGGCTCCCTCGGCGCCAACGCCATCCTCGGCGTCTCGCTCGCCGTCGCCCACGCCGCCTCCGAGGCCAGCGACCTTCCGCTGTTCCGCTACCTCGGCGGCCCGAACGCGCACCTGCTGCCCGTTCCGATGATGAACATCCTCAACGGTGGCTCCCACGCCGACTCCAACGTCGACATCCAGGAGTTCATGATCGCCCCGATCGGCGCGGAGTCCTTCTCCGAGGCCCTTCGCTGGGGCACCGAGGTCTACCACACGCTGAAGTCCGTCCTTAAGAGCAAGGGCCTGGCCACCGGCCTCGGCGACGAGGGCGGCTTCGCCCCGAACCTGGACTCCAACCGCGCCGCCCTCGACCTGATCGTCGAGGCCATCAAGCAGGCCGGTTACATCCCCGGCCAGCAGATCGCGCTCGCGCTCGACGTCGCCGCCTCCGAGTTCTACAAGGACGGCAAGTACGAGTTCGAGGGCAAGTCCCTCTCGGCCGCGGAGATGACCGAGTACTACGAGGAGCTCGTCTCCGCGTACCCGATGGTCTCCATCGAGGACCCGCTGTTCGAGGACGACTGGGCGGGCTGGAAGGTCCTCACCGACAAGCTGGGCGAGAAGGTCCAGATCGTCGGCGACGACTTCTTCGTCACCAACCCGGAGCGCCTGGCCCGCGGCATCGAGGAGGGCTCCGCGAACGCCCTCCTGGTCAAGGTGAACCAGATCGGTTCGCTCACCGAGACCCTCGAGGCCGTCTCGCTCGCGCAGTCCAACGGCTACAAGTGCATGATGTCCCACCGCTCCGGCGAGACCGAGGACGTCACCATCGCCGACCTGGCCGTCGCCACCAACTGCGGCCAGATCAAGACCGGTGCCCCGGCCCGCTCCGAGCGCGTCGCCAAGTACAACCAGCTCCTTCGTATCGAGGAGATCCTCGACGACGCCGCGGTGTACGCCGGCCGCAGCGCCTTCCCGCGCTTCAAGGGCTGATCACGGCGTTTGTGGCTGATGGCCGAGGCCTCTAGCCAGTCGTACGTACGTCCCCGCACCCGGTCCCGTACCGTGTGCGGGGACGTACGCGTGTAAGGGGAGGCGAGGGCATGGGAGCGAAGAGGGACCGGGACCGGTTCTCCACCACCACCCGGATCCGGCTGCTCGGTGAACAGACCGCCGCCCGCGTCTACCGTTCCCAGACCCGCCGCCAGGCCCGTCGCTCCCGGCTCACCGGCCGCGCGGCACTGCTCGCGCTGGTCGTCTGCTCGCTGATCGTGGCGCTCGCCTATCCCATAAGGCAGTACGTCGCCCAGCGCGCCGACATCGCCGAGCAGCAGCGCCTCCTCGACGAGGAGCGCGCCGAGACCGAGCGGCTGCGCGACGAGAAGTCCCGCTGGCAGGACCCGGCCTATATCGAGCGCCAGGCCCGCGAGCGGCTGCACATGGTGCACCCCGGCGAGACCGGCTACACCGTGGTCGACCCGTCCGCCGCCCGCGAGCGCCGCAAGGACACCAAGGCGACCGCCGACCGCGCCTGGTACGTGAACCTCTTCGACGGTGTCGACACCATGGACCGCGCCGGCCAGGCCGACGACTGATCCACCCGCTCTTTTGCTGTTCCGCTCTCTTCAATGGAAAGACCAGGCATGGAAACCCCGCCGCCCTCCACCCCGCGCACCGAGCCGACCGACGCCGACGTCGAGGCCTTCAAGCAGCAGCTCGGCCGCCCGCCGCGCGGTCTGCGGGCCATCGCGCACCGCTGCCCGTGCGGCCAGCCGGATGTCGTCGAGACCGCGCCCCGGCTGCCCGACGGCACGCCCTTCCCGACGCTGTACTACCTGACGTGCCCCAAGGCCTCCTCGGCCATCGGCACGCTCGAGGCGAACGGCGTGATGAAGGAGATGACCGAGCGCCTGGGGACCGACCCGGAGCTCGCCGCCGCCTACCGTGCCGCGCACGAGGACTACATCAAGCGCCGCGACGAGATCGAGGTGCTCCAGGGCTTCCCGTCGGCGGGCGGTATGCCGGACCGCGTGAAGTGCCTGCACGTTCTGGTCGGCCACTCGCTCGCGGCCGGACCGGGTGTGAACCCGCTCGGCGACGAGGCGCTCGCGATGCTGCCGGAGTGGTGGCGCAAGGGTGCCTGCGTGACGGTCGCGGAGTCCGCCGGTGAAGGGGAGTCCGCCGGTGACGGGGACGGTGCCGAGTGACCCGCGTCGCCGCCATCGACTGCGGTACGAACTCGATCCGCCTCCTGGTCGCCGACGCCGACCCCGCCACGGGTGAACTCGTCGACCTGGACCGCCGGATGACGATCGTCCGCCTCGGCCAGGGCGTCGACCGCACCGGCCGCCTCGCCCCCGAGGCCCTGGAGCGCACGTTCGCCGCCTGCCGCGAATACGCCGCCGCCATCAAGGAGTTGGGCGCCGAGAAGATCCGCTTCGTGGCCACCTCGGCCTCGCGGGACGCGTCGAACCGGGATGATTTCGTACGGGGCGTTCTGGAGATCCTGGGGGTCGAGCCGGAGGTCATCAGCGGTGACCAGGAGGCGGAGTTCTCCTTCACCGGCGCGACCAAGGAGCTGACCGGCAGCAGCGACCTGGCGAAGCCGTATCTCGTGGTCGACATCGGCGGCGGATCGACGGAGTTCGTGGTCGGAGAGTCCGGGGTGCGGGCGGCCCGCAGCGTGGACGTCGGCTGCGTGCGGATGACCGAGCGGCATCTCGTGGCCGGCGGTGAGGTCGTCGACCCGCCGACCCCGGACCGTATCGCCGCCATCCGCGCCGATATCGCGGCCGCGCTCGACCTCGCCGAGCGGACCGTCCCGCTGCGTGAGGCGCGCACGCTCGTCGGCCTCGCCGGCTCCGTCACGACGGTCGCCGCGATCGCGCTCGGGCTGCCGGAGTACGACTCGGCCGCGATCCACCACTCCCGTATCCCGTACGAGCAGGTCGCCGCCGTGGTCGAGCGGCTGACCACCGCGACGCACGACGAGCGGGCCGCGATCCCCGTGATGCACCCGGGGCGCGTGGACGTCATCGCGGCGGGCGCGCTGGTGCTCCTCATGATCATGGAGCGGATCGGGGCGTCCGAGGTGGTCGTCAGTGAGCACGACATCCTCGACGGGATCGCCTGGTCGATCGCGTAGTTCACTCGTCGATGCCCTTGGTCGTTTGCCTCGGGGGCCTTGGTATCCACGGACGGGCGGGGCGGGGGGGGGGGTCGCGGGCCCCCCCCCCCCGG
>NZ_JAEIMH010000059.1:18919-41394 GCF_016464295.1 Streptomyces sp. N35
CCCTTGCATCGTTTCCCGGGGGCCCCTGGGACTCCGGGGGCGCGGGGGGGGAGGGGCCCCTCCCCCCCCTTCGTCCACAGGAACTTCGTGAAGTTCTTCACAAGGAAATGGCGCCCCTTGGGTGAACAGGGCGGCCCCGGAGTCCGAATCGGGGACATGATCATGGTGTGCGCGTTGATTCCGGCGCGTTCCGCGCCGGTGACGCCGAGGTGAACGCGGGCAGTGGTCCACCGCGTGGATCCCCCGGAAACCCAGCTCAATAGGGGTGAACAACGTTCTCCCGTACCCCATGGTTCCCTCGCGTGACCATGAGCTGCATCACGCGAGCCGCGCAGTGTAGCAGAGGGTCCCGACAACCTTGTGAAGGGGCGCACGAGCGACCCCTGCCGACCGGGTGGATACTCGATGGCATGAGCACCACGGAGCGTCCCAGGATCCTCGTAGTAGGTGGCGGGTACGTAGGCCTGTACGCAGCGCGACGCATTCTCAAGAAGATGCGTTACGCGGAAGCGACCGTCACGGTCGTCGACCCGCGCTCGTACATGACGTATCAGCCCTTCCTCCCCGAAGCTGCTGCCGGCAGCATCTCGCCGAGGCACGTCGTCGTACCGCTGCGACGCGTTCTGCCCAAGGCCGAGGTGCTCACCGGTCGCGTCACGAACATCGACCAGGACCGCAAGGTCGCCTCCATCGCCCCGCTGGTCGGCGAGGCGTACGAGCTGCCCTTCGACTACCTGGTCATCGCGCTCGGCGCCATCTCCCGCACCTTCCCGATCCCCGGCCTCGCCGAGCAGGGCATCGGTATGAAGGGCATCGAGGAGGCGATCGGCCTGCGCAACCACGTCCTCGAGCAGCTCGACAAGGCCGACTCCACCAAGGACGAGGAGGTCCGCCGCAAGGCGCTGACCTTCGTGTTCGTCGGTGGTGGCTTCGCCGGCGCCGAGACGATCGGCGAGGTCGAGGACATGGCCCGCGACGCGGCCAAGTACTACAACAACGTCAAGCGCGAGGACATGCGGTTCGTCCTCGTCGACGCCGCGGACAAGATCCTTCCCGAGGTCGGCCCGAAGCTGGGCGCCTACGGCAAGGAGCACCTCGAAGGCCGCGGTATCGAGGTCTACCTGTCGACGTCGATGGACTCCTGCGTCGACGGCCACGTGGTCCTCAAGAACGGCCTCGAGGTCGACTCCAACACCATCGTGTGGACCGCGGGCGTCAAGCCCAACCCGGCGCTGCAGCGCTTCGGTCTGCCGCTCGGCCCGCGCGGCCACGTCGACACCCAGACGACCCTCCAGGTCCAGGGCACCGACTACATCTGGGCCGCGGGCGACAACGCCCAGGTGCCGGACCTCGCCGTCGGCGAGGGTGCCTGGTGCCCGCCGAACGCCCAGCACGCGCTGCGTCAGGCCAAGGTCCTCGGCGACAACGTGATCTCCGGTATGCGGGGCTTCCCGCAGAAGGAGTACAAGCACGCCAACAAGGGTGCGGTGGCGGGTCTCGGCCTCCACAAGGGCGTCGCGATGATCGTCATGGGCAAGATGAAGATCAAGCTCAAGGGCCGTCTCGCCTGGTACATGCACCGCGCGTACCACGGCATGGCGATGCCGACGTTCAACCGCAAGATCCGGGTCTTCGCGGACTGGACGCTCGCGATGTTCCTCAAGCGCGAGGTCGTCTCGCTCGGTGCCCTCGAGGCGCCGCGCGAGGAGTTCTTCGAGGCGGCGCGTCCCGCCCCGGTGGCTCAGACGTCCGCGGAGAGGCCCCCGGCCGCGGCTGCTTCCGCCCCGTCGTCGGAGAAGGCCAAGGCCTCCTGACGCCGTAACCAGCTCCAGCTCACGCCCGAAGGGGGCGCCCCCCCTCCGCGGGGGGGGGGGGCCCCTCGGGGCTGGGGTGTCTCGCCCGTGGCCGGCCGGGGGGGCATACGTCCACACGATGTCCGATTCGCCCCATACGGTGTGCACAATTGGTCCCCCGGTCGGAGCTGAGGCCTGGCGACCATCACCAGCGCACCCGAACCAGCCCCCAACAGCCCTCCCGGGCTTGAAATCGACGCTCGCGGTGTTTACGTGAAGGAGGAACCGTTCCGAGACAGGGAAGGTGATCCGCCATGCCGGACGCCGCGCAGCGGCTGACCACACTCGCCGAGCAGCTCCTGGGGGCCGAGCTCCCCCTACGGCTGCGCGCCTGGGACGGCAGCGAGTACGGCCCTCCGAACACTCCCACCCTCGTCATCCGCCACCGCCGCGCCCTGCGCCGCATCCTGTTCAGGCCGGGCGAGCTGGGTCTCGCCCGCGCCTGGGTCGCCGGTGAGATCGATGTCGAGGGCGACCTGTACGAGGCGCTCGGCGCCATCGCCGGCCTCGTCTGGGAGCGCGACGACCTGCCCGGGCCGTCGCTGCGCGATGCGCGCACCCGCGCCGCCGTACGCGAACTCGTCCGCCTTGCGGGCCCGCTCCCGCCCCCGCCCCCGCCGCGCGAAGAGGTACGCCGCCGCACCGGCGCCCTGCACACCAAGATCCGCGACCGCCGGGCCATCAGCCACCACTACGACGTCGGCAACGACTTCTACGAGCTGGTCCTCGGCCCCTCGATGGTCTACTCGTGCGCGTACTGGACGGACGGCGGCACCCTCGAGGAGGCCCAGCGCGACAAGCTCGAACTCGTCTGCCGCAAGCTCGAGTTGGAGCCGGGCCGAAGACTCCTCGACGTCGGCTGCGGCTGGGGGTCGATGGCCGTCCACGCCGCCCGCGAGCACGGCGTACGCGTCGTCGGCATCACGCTCTCGCGCGAGCAGGCCACGTACGCGAGGAAACGCATCGCGGAGGAGGGCCTCACCGACCAGATCGAGATCCGCGTCCAGGACTACCGCGACGTCCGCGACGGCCCGTACGACGCGATCTCCTCGATCGGGATGGCCGAACACGTCGGCTCGGCCCGGTACCTGGAGTACGCGCGCGACCTGCACGCCCTGCTCAAGCCCGGCGGGCGGCTGCTCAACCACCAGATCGCCCGCCGCCCGCTGGCCGACGAATCGGCGTACAGCATCGATGAGTTCATCGACGCGTACGTCTTCCCGGACGGCGAGCTGTCCCCGGTCGGCAGCACGGTCACGCAGCTGGAGACGGCCGGTTTCGAGGTCCGCGACGTGGAGTCGATCCGTGAGCACTACGCCCTGACGCTGTGCCGCTGGGTGGCGAACCTGGAGGCGAACTGGCCGCAGGCGGTCCGGCTTTCGTCCCCGGGCCGCGCCCGCGTCTGGCGTCTGTACATGGCCGCGAGCGCGATGGCCTTCCGCCGTAATCGCATCGGCGTGAACCAGGTCCTGGCGGTACGGACGCCAGTGTCGGGGGACTCGGGGATGCCGCTGCGCTCGCGTACGTGGGAGGCGCATCGTACTCACCCGGAGACGTGATGTTGTAGGTCCACCCGGCCCTCATGTCCGTGCGGTTGAACTGAAAAGCAGGCTGCGAGCCGCATTGTCGGCCTGCCCTGGTCTCCCTTACGGAAAGAGCGGTGCCGGCGTGCTCTCGCCCACCTCACGGGACGTGCTGTCCCGTTCGATGTTCGGGGTCGTGACCCTCGGTCTGACCCTCTCGGCCTGCCCCGTGCGTGCTGCTGTGCCGCTTCTCCCGTCCTCGCCGATGGGGGAAGCGCTGGCCGCGATCGCGGCGAAGGGTACTCCCGGCACCGTGACGTCCCGCATCGGCCAGTACGTCCGCGCCCGCCCCACGACGGCTTCGCGCGTACTCGGCAGTTACGGTCCGGGCGCGCGGCTCACTCTCCAGTGCAAGACGCGGGGGCAGTGGGTCAACGGCACGAACCACTGGTACAAGCCGGCCGGCCGCCAGGGCTGGCTGAGCGCCCGCTACGTCACCAACCACGGCAGGGTGCCGTTCTGCGTATCCGGCCCCGGCGGCGGTTCCGGTCCGGTCGTCGGGTCCGGTACCGGGGGTGGAGGCCGGCTCACGGGGCCGACCGGTCCGACGGGTCCCAGGGGGCCGGTGGGCCCGGCTGGGCCGACGGGGTCCTGTGGGGTGTGTGGGGGAAAGGGGGCGACTGGGGCGACAGGTCCGACTGGGCCGGTGGGGCCGGTGGGTCCAGCTGGACCGGTCGGGCCGACGGGTCTGTCGGGTGCTACGGGTGCTACGGGTGCTACGGGTGCTACGGGTGCTACGGGTGCTACGGGTGCTACGGGTGCCACGGGTGCCACGGGTGCCACGGGTGCCACGGGGGCGACGGGTGCCACGGGTGCGACGGGGGCCACGGGTCCTCAGGGGCCGAAGGGTGACTCGGGAGTGCCGGGCGAGGAGGGCGACTCGGCGTACGAGGAGTGGCTGGAGACCCATCCAGGCAAGTCCCAACTCGACTTCGTCAGCGACTTGGAGGGAAATCCGGGGGTGGCAGGGCCGACAGGCGCGACGGGTGCGACGGGTGCGACGGGTGCGACGGGACCGGCGGGGCCGACTGGACCGGCGGGGCCGATGGGACCGGCGGGGCCGATGGGTGCCTCGGGTCCGACAGGAGCAACCGGGCCCACGGGCGGGATGGGAGCGAACGGGCCCAAGGGTGTGCCAGGTCCGACGGGTCCAGCAGGACTCACCGGCCCGGCGGGGCCTGTCGGCCCACCGGGAGCGGCAGGCCCTGAGGGTGCTTTGGGTGCGACAGGTGCGACAGGTGAGGTAGGGCCGGAAGGGCCTGCTGGTGCCACGGGCGCGACTGGGCCGGCTGGGTCTACGGGACCTGTGGGCCCAGCGGGTCCGACAGGCGCGGCTGGTGCCGATGGCCTGACGGGACCGACCGGCGCTGCGGGCCCGTTGGGGCCGGTGGGTCAGACCGGGCCCACGGGGCCGACTGGCCCTGCGGGGGCTACGGGTCCTCAGGGGGCTGTGGGACTGACCGGTCCAACTGGCCCGATGGGTAAGGACGGTGTGCCGGGAGCCACAGGGGCGGCGGGGCCTGCCGGGGAGACGGGCGCAACTGGTGCGACGGGCGAGCGTGGTTCTCCGGGCCCTGCCGGGGTGCCGGGTGTCGCGGGTCCGGCGGGGGAGACAGGTGCCACGGGCGCGACTGGGCCGACCGGGTCTACGGGACCTGTCGGCCCAGCGGGTCCGTCAGGCGCGGCTGGTGCCGATGGCCTGACGGGACCGACCGGCGCTGCGGGGGATACGGGTCCTCAGGGGGCTGTGGGACCGACCGGTCCAACTGGCCCGATGGGTAAGGACGGTGTGCCGGGAGCCACAGGGGCGGCGGGGGAGACAGGTCCCACGGGGCCGACTGGTCCGGCGGGTGTGGACGGGCGGCCGGGGGAGACGGGCGCAACTGGTGCGACGGGGCCCGCAGGTGAGGCGGGACCGACGGGTCCTGCCGGACCTCAAGGGTTGCCCGGCGCTGCGGGTGCGACAGGCGCCATCGGTCCGGCCGGACCCACTGGCCCGGTTGGCGCGAGCGGCCCAACTGGCCCTACCGGGGCCGCTGGTGTCAAGGGAGAGCCGGGCCTGACGGGAGCTACGGGGGAGACCGGTGCGACCGGCGCGCGCGGCCCAGCGGGTCCAGCGGGCGCCACGGGGCCGACTGGCCTCGCCGGACCTCAGGGGCTGCCCGGTGTCGCGGGTGTGACGGGAGCAACGGGGGAGACCGGCGCCACTGGACCGGCAGGCGAAGACGGCTCCGAGGGGCCGGCTGGGCCGACAGGCGCCACGGGGCCGGCCGGTCCTTCCGGAGAGGCCGGCCCGACGGGGCCTGGGGGGCCAACTGGTCCCGCAGGTCCGGTCGGTGACACGGGCGCGGCAGGCGGAGTCGGGCCTACGGGAGCCACGGGGCCGGTCGGCCCGACCGGCCTGGCCGGTCCATCCGGAGCATCCGGCCCGACTGGCTCGACCGGCCCGACTGGTCCGACCGGCTCCACCGGTGCATCAGGGCCGGCCGGCCCGACCGGCGCCACGGGCCTGACAGGCGCTACGGGTCCCACAGGAACCACGGGCCCCGCGGGCGGCGTCGGCCCCACGGGAGCCACGGGAGCCACGGGAGCCACGGGAGCCACGGGAGCCACGGGAGCCACGGGAGCCACGGGCCCGTCGGGAACGACCGGCCCCATCGGGCTCACCGGTCCAGTCGGCGCCACCGGCGCCACCGGGCTCACCGGCGCATCAGGTCCGACCGGACCGACTGGTCCAGCCGGCCCCATCGGGCTCACCGGTCCAGTCGGCGCCACCGGGCTCACCGGCGCATCAGGCCCGACCGGCCCAGCCGGCGCCACCGGCGCCACGGGCCCCACCGGCCCAGTCGGCCCGACCGGCCCCACCAAAACCCCCCAGATCGTCACAAGGGAGCTGAACATCAGCACGATCAACTTCGGCCAGGAATACACCCTCGTGGCGCCCTGTCCCGCCGGGACGCGGGTCGTCGGGGGTGGGGCGGAGACTCTCAATGCGGTCGGGATCCAGGACTTCGGGGAGTTCGTGAGCAGCATCCCCACGGCCGACGGCACCGGCTACACGGCAACCGTCGAAGCCACCGGCTTCGGCAGCGGAACCCTGCGCGTCCGTGCTGTGTGCATGTGAGGGCAACGCGATGACGTGAAGCGAGCGCCACTCCCCGCCGTGGTCGCGGTCTCCCAGGTGTTCTCGCTCGCGTGACCGCTTCGCCGGCCCCCTGCTGGTCGGAGCGATCAGCAGGGGGGCGGCACGGTGTCGGCCCGTAACGGGGCCATGGCGGGGTCCTTGACGTAGAGCGGGGACAACGCCATGGGCCCCAACTCGGCGTGGGGGGAGCGTGGTTCGGTGCGGCAGTTCACCAGATCGGCTGCGGGATGCGTACCGTGCGCGACTGGGGTACCAGGGTGAGGCCGAACTGTCGGTTGACCAGGACTTGGTGGCGGTAGGCGTCGGGCAGGTCGGCCATGGCGAGCAGCCGGTCGCAGGCGGCCACGGAGGCGGTAGCGTCTCCCGTCCAGTACGCGGTGATCGAGTACTCGAAGAGCATGCCCCAGCGGTACACCCACGGCTGGACGAACAGATCGTCCTGTGGCCGCGGCCGGTCGATGCCCGCGCTCGCGAAGGAGTGGGCTGCTCGGTACTGCTCCTTCAGGCGCAGCCTGCTGGTCAGCTCGTACAGGGCTTCCAAGCGCTCGGGCCGTGACTCCCACGCCCGCACCAGGCAGTCCATGCCGCCGGGCCAGTCGCCGTGGTCGGCGCGCTGGACGCCGGCCTGGAGCAGCGAGAAGTAGACCTCCTCGGCCCAGCCGCCCATCCGCGCCCGCCGCTCGTACAGGGCGACGGACTCCTCGTGCTCGCCCAAGTCCCGCAGGGTCTGGGCGAGATAGAAGACCGTGCGGGTGTTGCCCGGGTCGCGCGCGAGCTCCCGGCGCAGCAGCCCGGCGTCCCGCTCGAACTTGTCGGCGCGCGAACCCCCGTCCGCGAAGTGCTCGATGACCAGCGCGTCAAGGTTCTCTTGGCGATGGTCCTGGTGCGAGGTCAGGTACTCGTGCGTGGCCCCCACGTAATGCCAGCGCACATCCCCGCGCACCAGCCGTTTGATCCGGTACTCGCTCTCGCCCGCGTGCTTGAGCAGATACGCGTCCGAGCCCAGGGGCGGCAGCGGGGCGTCCTGGCGTACGACCATGTCCGCGTCGACCAGCAGCAGGTAGTCCGCCTTGCCGTACGCGTGGCGGAGGTTGAGCGAACGGTTGTGCCCGAAGTCCTGCCAGGGCTCCTCGCGCAGCTCACCAGGGATCCCGTCGAGGGCTGTGCGGATCAGTTCCTGCGTAACGTCCGTGGAACCCGTGTCGCAGATGCACCAGGTGTCGATCAGATCGCGCACGGAGGCGAGGCAGCGCTCGATGACCTGCGCCTCGTTCTTCACGATCATGCACAGGCAGAGGGTGGGCTTGCGGGGGGCCATCGGGTCCTCGCTTCCGGTGCGTACGCATGGGGCGGGGACAGGATCGCGGCAGGCGGGCGGCGGTGGGCGGCCCGGTCGTGTGTGTCGCCATAAGTGCGATGAGCCCGATACGACGGAAGTCCAGTCGCCTCAGCTGTCGTTGCGCACCGAAAGCCGAACGGACCTGCGCTCTGCGGGCAAGTCCGTGGCCGAAGGCCCGGCTCCCGTGAACGGGAGCCGGGCCTTCGCCTCGTACAGCCGAAAGAGTCACTCGGCCTTGATGGCCTCCAGCATGTTCAGCTTCGCCGCCCGGCGCGCCGGCCACAGCGCGGCGAGGACGCCCACCACACCGGCCAGGGCGAGGAAGATGCCCATCCGGCCCCACGGGATGACCAGGGTGTACGTGGTCAGCGCGGACTTGAGCAGTTCGCCCGTGGCCCAGCCGAAGAACAGACCGAGACCGATGCCGAGCACACCGCCGAAGACCGAGATCGCGATGGCCTCCAGGCGGACCATCCGCTTGATGCCCTTGCGGTCCAGGCCGATCGCCCGCAGCATGCCGATCTCCTGCCGGCGCTCGAACACCGACATCGCGAGGGTGTTGATCACGCCGATCACGGCGACCAGGACGGCCATCGCGAGCAGCCCGTACAGCATGTTCAGGATCATGTTGAAGATGCCGCCGATGGCCTTGGAGATATCGGCCTTGTCGTCCACGGAGATCGCCGGGTTCTCGCCAAGTGCCTTGACCAGCTTGTCCTTGGTCGCCTCCGAGACACCGTCCGAGGTCTTCAGCATGACCTGGAAGTCGGCCGGGGTCTTCATATGGGGCGTGAGGACCGAGGTGTCGACCATCAGGCCCTTGATCATCTCGTTGCCCTCGTAGACACCGACGAGGTTCAGCTTGCCGCGCTTGCCGTCCTCGTAGGTGACGTCGACGCTCTGGCCGTTCTTCCAGCCGTACGCCTTGGCGGTGTCGGTGTCGACGACCGCGTTGTCCCCGGTCAGGTTCCAGCCGCCGGCGGCGAAGTCCAGCTTGACCAGGTCCTCGATGGTCTTGCCGTTGACGCCGACCAGCTGGTCCGCGCGGGAGCCGCCGTCGGTCGTGTAGACCTCGGTGGGCGACATCCGCAGCGGCGTGGTCGCGGTGACGCCGTCCGTCTTCGCCAGGGTCTTCTCGACCTCGGGCGACAGCGGCGACTGGTTGGCCATGGAGACCACGTAGTCGCTGCGCAGCGCCTCGGTGGCCATCTTGTCGATGGACTTCTGCAGGGTGCCCGCGATCACGGTGATGCCGGTGAGCAGCGTCAGGCCGATCATCAGGGCCGAGGCGGTCGCGGCGGTACGGCGCGGGTTGCGCACCGCGTTCTGCCGCGACAGCTTGCCGGAGATGCCGAAGGCCTTCAGGAGCGGGGCGGCGATGCCGATGACCGGCCGCGAGAGCAGCGGGGTCAGGACGAAGATGCCGATCACCAGGAGCGCGGCGCCCAGGCCCATCGGGAGCTTGGCGTCGGATGCGGCCATCGTGCGGCCGTACAGGACGGCTGCGATGCCCAGGCCGCTGAAGACGGCGCCGATGGTGTTGCGGACGACCAGGCCCTTGGTGGTGGGGGTGGCGTGCAGCGCGTTCATCGCGGCGACCGGCGGGATCTTCGCGGCGCGGCGTCCCGGCAGCCAGGCCGAGAGCATCGTGACGATGATGCCGACGGCGAAGGCGGAGACCACGGTGGCCGGGGCGATGACGGTCGGGCCGTCGGGCAGGCCGACGTTCGTCCCGAGGATCGAGCGCATCCCGACACCGATGCCGATACCGGCGGCCAGACCGACCACCGCGGCGACCAGGCCGACGAAGAAGGCCTCGGCCAGTACGGAACGGGTGATCTGCTTACGGCTCGCGCCCACCGCGCGCATCAGCGCGATCTCCTTGGAGCGCTGGGCGACCAGCATGGTGAAGGTGTTGGCGATGATGAAGATGCCGACGAACAGGGCGACTCCGGCGAAGACCAGCATGAAGGTCTTGATGCCGGAGGTCTCCGCGTCGATGTCCTTCTCCTGGTCGGCGACGAGCTTGTCCGCCGTGTCCAGGTCGGCCGTCTTCGGCACGGCCGTGGCCAGCGCGTCGCGCAGCTCGGCCTGGCTGGTGCCGGGGGCCGCGCTCACCTGGATCTGGTCGTACTCGCCGGGCCCCGCGAACTGCTTCTGGGCCGTGGCGTTGTCGAAGGTGACCAGGGTGCCGCCGGCGGAGACCGAGCCGTTGTCGTCGGCGTCGAAGATGCCGGTGATCTTCGGGGTGATCACCGGTCCGTTGACGGAGAGGCGGACGGTGTCGCCCACCTTGTAGCCGGCGCGCTCGGCGGTCTTGGAGTCGAGCGCGATCTCGTTCGCGTTCTTCGGGCCGCGGCCGGACTCCATCGGGTAGCGGCTGTCCTTGCCGTCCGCGCCCGGCAGGTAGTTGGTGCCGGTGGAGGCCCAGCCGTCACCGACGAGCTTGCCCTTCTTGTCGGCGACGGCGGTGTAGCCGGAGATGGAGCCGGTCGCCGACTTCACGCCGGTGGTGGCCCCGACCTTGTCGAGCAGGTCCTGGGTGAGCTTCGGCGCCTGGCCGGGCTTGCCCTCTTCCTGGTTGCGGCCTTCCTTGGGCGTGATGACGACGTCGACGTCCTTGTAGTTCGTCGACGCGTTGTTCTTGATGGCCTGGGAGACGGAGTCGGTGAAGACCAGGGTGCCGGACACGAAGGACACGCCGAGCATCACGGCGAGCACGGTCATCAGCAACCGGGCCTTGTGCGCGAGCACATTGCGCAAGGCGGTACGGAACATGGAAGTCTCTTGTCTCTGTACGGAGTTGACTGCTGGCTGGTGCCGGCCGGGCGATCAGCTGGTGCGGCCCTTGGCGTCGAACCGCTTCATGCGGTCGAGCACGGAGTCGGCGGTCGGCTCGTACAGCTCGTCGACGATGCGGCCGTCGGCGAGGAAGACGACGCGGTCGGCGTAGGCGGCGGCCACCGGGTCATGGGTCACCATCACGACGGTCTGACCCAGCTCACGTACGGAATTTCGCAGGAACCCGAGCACCTCCGCGCCGGAACGCGAGTCGAGGTTTCCGGTCGGCTCGTCACCGAAGATGATGTCGGGCCTGGACGCGAGCGCCCGGGCCACGGCGACGCGCTGCTGCTGGCCGCCGGAGAGCTGGGACGGCCGGTGGGAGAGCCGGTCCTTGAGCCCGACCATGTCGATGACCTGCTGCACCCACTGCTTGTCGGGCTTGCGGCCGGCGATGTCCATGGGGAGCGTGATGTTCTCGTACGCGGTGAGGGTGGGCAGCAGGTTGAAGGCCTGGAAGATGAACCCGATCTTGTCGCGGCGCAGCTTGGTCAGCTGCTTGTCCTTGAGCGACCCGAGCTCGGTCTCGCCGATGCGCACGGAGCCGCTGCTGAAGGAGTCGAGCCCGGCCACGCAGTGCATCAGCGTGGACTTGCCGGAGCCGGAGGGGCCCATGATCGCGGTGAGCTGAGCCTGGCGGAAGTCGACACTCACGCGGTCCAGGGCGACCACCTGGGTCTCGCCCTGGCCGTAGACCTTGGTCAGCTCGGTGGCCCGGGCGGCTACGGCGGTGGCCTGGCTGGCGAGGGGGGTGGTGGTCACGGGGGCGGACTCCTGTTCGGGACGGGGAAGGGGCTCTTTCGAACTCGTTCCATCGTCGCCGCGTAAATCCCGCGTGAAGTCAGCCGCAGCTCTGGTTCCAGCGGCCCTCTTGAGGCTGATGGGCAGAGCTCTGGCTCATCCCCAGGTATGAGGGCCGACCCTGAGACTCTGGTCCTTCGGGTGGGAGGGGTCGCTGGTCCTTCGCGTGGGAGGAGGGCTCCGGTCGGGCAAGGGGCGGGTTTCCGTCAATCCTGTGCGGGCCCGGGTGCCCCTGTGGGGTGAGCGCGTACCGCACACACCATGCAGACTCGACCATCCGTCACATCTGACGCACCGTCAGGCGTCAATAAAATAAGACAACATCGGTCTGTCGTTGCGCTGTTCGGGGGATGTGTCCGGATAGGCTCGGACTCCGCTTCAGGCGATCCCGCGGCCTGCCCGGATGGTGGAATGCAGACACGGCGAGCTTAAACCTCGCTGCCCCTCGGGGGCGTACCGGTTCAAGTCCGGTTCCGGGCACCTTCGCCGGCCGCGGGTGGGGGAGGTTGCCCCTGGAGCGGCCCGGTGGCCCTGCGATCCCGCGGATCGCGCTTCGGCTGCTGACGGGGCGTCAGGTCTCTGGGATGCTGCCGCCATGGCAGACGTCCCGGGAGCGAGTGAGGGCCCGTCCGCGGTGCCCGACATCTTTGGCGCGGCGCGAATAGGGCCCCTGCGGCTGCGGAACCGGATCGTCAAGGCGGCCACCTTCGAAGGGGTGGTGCCGGATGGGCTGGTCACCGATGCGCTGATCGACTACCACCTGGGGCCGGCGGCCGGCGGTGTGGGGATGAGCACCGTGGCCTACTGTGCGGTGGCGCCCGAAGGGCGCACCCAGCGTGGGCAGTTGTGGATGCGGCCCGAGGCGGTGCCCGGGCTGCGGCGGCTCACCGAGGCCGTACATGGAGCCGGGGCCGCGGTGGCGTTGCAGCTGGGGCATGCCGGGCCCGTGGCCGACGCGCGGTCCAACGGGGTGCGGGCGCTGTCGCCGATGGGGGAGTTCAGCCCGGTGAGTCTGCGGCGGAACCGGGCCGCCACCGCGGCGGACCTGGAGCGCGTCGCGCGGGCGCATGCCGATGCGGCCTGGCAGGCCGCGGAGGCCGGGTTCGACGCCGTGGAGATCCACCTCGGTCACAACTACCTGGCCAGCGCCTTCCTCAGCCCCCGCCTCAACAAGCGGACGGACGACTACGGCGGCTCGCTGCGCAACCGGGCGAGGTTCTCCCTGGCCATCGCCGCCGCGGTGCGGCGGAAGGTGAAGGACCGGATCGCGGTCACGGCGAAGCTGAACATGACCGACGGGGTGCGTGGCGGGCTGACCGTGGAGGACAGCCTGCAGGTCGCCGCGTGGCTGCAGGAGGAGGGCTCGGTGGACGCCCTGACGCTCACGGCGGGCAGCTCTCTGCTGAACCCCATGTACCTCTTCCGCGGCGGCGCACCGGTCAAGGAGTTCGCCGCCCGGTTCCCGCAGCCGCAGCGCCTCGGCATCCGGCTGGCGGGCCGGTCGTTCCTGCGCGCCTACCCGTACGAGCCCCTGTTTCTCCTGGAGCACGCACGCCGCTTCCGTCGCGCACTGACCTTGCCCCTGGTCCTGCTCGGCGGCGTCACCGACCGCGAGGGCATGGACAGGGCGATGGCGGAGGGCTTCGAGTTCGTGGCGATGGCACGGGCGCTGCTGCGCGAGCCCGGCCTGGTCCACCGCATCCGTACCGACTCCGCGACCCGCTCGCTCTGCGTCCACTGCAACCGCTGCATGCCCACCATCTACACCGGCACCCACTGCCCGCTGATCCCCGCGGCCACATGAAGGCCACGGTCACTTGAACTTCGTACGGTGCGGGCATCAGGATCCTGAGTGACCAGCGTCGGACACGGCGCGCACACACGCAGATGCACACGCACGAACACGCACGCAGATGCACACGCACAAAGGGGTACGGGGATGACCATCACGCTGGCCGAAGAGATCATGCTGCTGTCCTTGGACGACGAGTCCGGGTCCGCCCAGCAGAAGCAGGCCGCCGCCTGGGCGGTCGCGGGCGGGATCCTGCTCGAGCTGGTGCTCGCGGGGCGGGTCTTGGTGAGCGGGAAGCAGCTCGCCGTCGTGGACGCGGCGCCGACCGGGGAGCCGCTCCTCGACGGGCGCCTCGAGCAGATCAGGGCGTGGATCGGGGACCGCGGCAAGCGGCGCGTGAACGACTGGCTCATGAAGGAGCACGGCAAGGTCATCGCTCCGACCGTCGAGCGGCTGTGCGCCCGAGGTGTGGTCGTGGAGGAGAAGCGCAAGGCGCTGGGGATCTTTCCCGTACGCCGCTATCCCGAGGCGGACGCGACGGTCGAGGCCGAGCTGCGGGAGCGGCTGGGCGCCGTCGTACTCGAAGGCGCCGAGCCGGACGCGCGCACGGCCGGCCTCGTGGCCCTGGTCCACGGCGCCGGTCTGCACCAGTCGGCCTTCCCCGGCCGGCGCCGCAAGGAGCTCGCGCCCCGGATGGAGAAGGTGGCGGACGGGCAGTGGGCGGGGGAGAGCGTGCGGGCCGCCATCCGTGACATGCAGGCACTGATGGCGGCGGTGACGGCCGCCACCGTGGCGACTGCCGTCAGCTAGCCCCTGGTCCCCGGGCGGTCATCAGCCCGCCCCCGCGGCGGCGGGGCGCAGGGCCCCTGCAGCCCAAGGAGCGCGGCCCCCCAGGGGGGCGGTCCTTCCAGTGGGTGAAGCGCGGCTCAGGTATTCGGGCGCTTGCCGTGGTTGGCCTTCTTCTTCTTGCGGGCCCGGCGCTTGTTGCCTCGTGCGGACATGGGGCCTCCCTTTTTGTGGGGGTTGGGGCGGATTGCCCATGCCCTGCCGAGTCTAGGTTCGGGCGAGCCAGGCGGCGCGAGGAACAGAGCGCGCAGCCTGGTCGTTCAAGGGGATGGGAAAGATCCTCCCTGAGCACTAGGGTGCATCTTTTGCTAACGCATTACTCTTGACCTAAGGCCGCGCAGGGTGGCCAGTCGTGATCGCGCAGAGGAGTGAAATGAGGAGCAGCAACCCGGTCTTCTCGCGACGGGGGTTCAGCCGCGACAACGGCCAAGCGGGCTTCAACGCCGGGCCGCAGGCCGGGGGCCCCGCCGTAGGCACGCAGGGCAGCCCGTACGCGGGTGGTAACCCGTACGGTCAGCCGACCGCCGCGCCTACGAACCCCTACGCGCAGAACCCGTACGCGCAGCAGGACCTCCAGCACGGCGCCCCGCAGGCACCGGTCACCACCGGCAACCGCATGACGATGGACGACGTGGTGTCCCGTACGGGCATCACCCTCGGCCTGGTCATCGTGGGTGCCGTCGTCGCCTGGGTCACGAACCTGAACCTCGGCCTCGCCATCGGCGCCGGTCTCGTGGCGATGGTCCTGGCCCTGGTCCAGTCGTTCAAGCGCAAGCCGATCCCCGCGCTGATCCTGACGTATGCCGCGCTCGAGGGGCTCTTCCTCGGCGCGATCAGCAACTACGTCGACACGTTCGTCGCCCCCGGCGCCGCCATGCAGGCCGTCCTCGGCACCATGGCCGTGTTCGTGACGATGCTCGTGCTCTACAAGACGCGCATCGTGCGGGTCACCGCGCGGTTCACGCGCTACCTGATCATCGCGGCCACCGCGTTCCTGGTCCTGACCGCCGTGAACCTCCTGTTCATGGTGTTCGGCGGCGGTGACGGCCTCGGCTTCCGCAGCGGCGGCCTCGGCATCGTCTTCGGCATCGTCGGCATCCTGCTCGGCGCCTTCTTCCTCGCCCTGGACTTCAAGCAGGTCGAGGACGGCATCGCCTACGGCGCTCCGCGCGAGGAGTCGTGGATGGCGGCCTTCGGCCTCACCATGACGCTGGTGTGGATCTACCTGGAGATGCTGCGGCTGATCTCGATCCTGCAGGGCAACGACTGACCGCAGGACCAGTAAGGCACCAGCCAAGTGAAGGGGCTCCCGGTTCGCACCGGGAGCCCCTTCACGTATGCAGGCGTCAGTCTCGTCGGGCGGTCTCAACGCAGCCTGCGCGCGGCCCTCCTCATGTCGTGCTCGTGGATGATCGCTTTGGCGTGGCCATACGCGAGGTCGTACTCATGGCGGAGCCAGCTGACCTTCTCGTCGAAGCGAAGGAACGCGGGGCCGTCGTCAACGGCGCGCAGCCAGTCGGACACTTCACGGCCGGTGCAGTGGGGGATGCGGGCGAGCAGGTTGCGATGGGTCTCCTCGGAGAAGACAAGGGACATCGGCGCCTCCGGACGCTGGCGTATCGGGCGTGTGGGGTCGGCAGTCCTCTTCACGCCACCGTGCCTGAGCGTTTCCGTGTTGGCAATGCCCCGTAGGAGGCGCATAGGGTCGCTCCGTGCTTGATACGACGCCTCTGAACGCTGCCGTGGACCGCTTCGCCGACCATCTGCGGGCCGCGCCGCAGAGCCGGCTGCAGAGAGGCGCGGCGACCGAAGCGCTCGCTCTGGCCAGCGAGTTGGCACGGCGTGCCCAGATCATCGAGGGCGTCGAGGGGGAGCCGCACGCGATGCCCGACGCCGGGATGTTCGCCGTTGCGGATCAAGTCACCGTCGCGGGGCGGGACTTGGCTCTCGTACTGAAAAATCATGAGGAGCTGACGGAAGCGGTCGCGCTGGTTGAGGAGGCGCAGAAACGCGCCGGTGTGTGAGCCGTGAACAGCAGTGCGCCGGGGTGCCCTTGTGGGGGCCCCCCGGCGCACTTGCCGTATGGGGCCTTGCCAGGAGTCGGTGTGCCGCTTACGCCGAGGCGATCACGCGGTCCGCCAGGATGTACACGTTCTCGTCGCCGCACGCGAACGTCAGCGAATAGGCGCCGGAGACTCCGGAGCCGCCGAGCAGCACCGGGGTGTCGCCGCCCTGCAGGGCGGCGGCCAGGCCGTTCGCCGCCTCCCGGGGGCCCGGGGGCCCGACGAGGGGGGGGGCGGCGCGGGAGCGCCGGCGAAGGGGCGCGGGAGCCTCGGGACCCGCCGAGCGCCACGGGGGTGCCGCCGCCCTGCGGGGCGCCGGCCAGACGCTCCGCCGTCTCGCGGTGACCGGGGGTCATGCAGAGCGTGGTGCCGTCGGTGAAGACATAGACGTCGAGCGTGCCGAGCGGACCGGGACGGACGTCGCACAGTGCGGTACGGGCGTCGGCGAGCGCCGCGAGACGGGCCGCCGTGTGCTCGTGGGTGCCGCCCAGGGCGGGGCTCTCCTTGGCGGGGGCGGCCGACTGCACCGGGACGGAGTCCCGGGGCGAGGGGGGACGGCGGCGGGCCGCGGCGAGCTCCGGGGAGTCGCCCGGGTACTCGTCGGCCGTGGCCGGCTCCTCGACGGTCTCGGCCAGCTCGAGCTCGAAGCCGAGCTCGCGCTCCAGGCCCGTGAAGTCCGACTGCTCGAGGCCGGCGAAGTCCGCCTGGCGCGGCAGGAACAGCTCCTCCGCCAGGTTCGGCGGCAGCGTGCCGAGCAGCGACGGGGCGTCGGCGGCATCCCGCGCCTCCTGGGCGGCCCAGAACGCGCGGGCCTCGGCCAGCTCACGCTCGCGCTCCTCGGCCAGGGCCTCGGCGACGGCGCTGCGTATCGCGGCGACATCGGGGGCGGTGGGGTGCTCCACCGAGGAGCGGGCCCCGGGCACCCGGACCTGGCCGGACGCGGCACGGTCTGCGGCCAGTTCGGACCGCAGTGCCGTTATCTGCTTGTTCAGGCCCCGCACACTGTGCAGCGCCGCGGCGCCGACCATGGCCGTGGCAGCGGCGATGGCGAGCAGCAGGACACTCAAGGTGACACTCACTGACGTACTCCTGGTTTCAAAGTCGACCCCCGACTTCCTACATCAGCTTGTCGTGCAGCCTTAAAGCTTGTCAGTGGAGAAGGTCACGAATCGGACGGGTCCTTGGACCTCACCCATACGGGTGTAAGGCTCTGACCTGGGGAAATGCGGCTCCCCCAGGACATTGGTCACATCCTGGGGGAGATTGGGTCACGGCCCGGGCTCGGACGTGGCAGGTCAGGGACTCATCGTGACCACCCGGTGACCGGCCGCACCGCTCGATGGCCGGCCGAGGCGCTCGATGACTAGCTGAGGCGCTCGATGACCATCGCCATGCCCTGACCGCCGCCGACGCACATGGTCTCCAGACCGAACTGCTTGTCGTGGAACTGCAGGCTGTTGATCAGCGTGCCGGTGATGCGGGCGCCCGTCATGCCGAAGGGGTGGCCGACGGCGATGGCGCCGCCGTTGACGTTCAGCCTGTCGATGTCGATGCCCAGATCGCGGTACGAGGGGATGACCTGCGCCGCGAAGGCCTCGTTGATCTCGACCAGGTCGATGTCGCCGATGGTCAGACCCGCGCGCTTGAGGGCCTGCTTCGAGGCCTCGACCGGGCCGAGACCCATGATCTCCGGGGACAGGCCGGTCACGCCGGTGGAGACGATGCGGGCCAGCGGGGTCAGGCCGAGCTCGCGGGCCTTGGTGTCGCTCATGACGACCACGGCCGCGGCGCCGTCGTTCAGCGGGCAGCAGTTGCCGGCGGTGATCATGCCGTCGGGGCGGAAGACGGGCTTGAGGCCCGAGACGCCCTCGAGCGTGACGCCGGCGCGCGGGCCGTCGTCCTTGCTGACGACCGTGCCGTCGGGGGTGGTGACCGGGGTGATCTCGCGCTCCCAGAAGCCGTTCTTGATGGCTTCCTCGGCGAGGTTCTGCGAGCGGACACCGAACTCGTCCATGTCCTGACGCGTCACGCCCTTGACGCGGGCGAGGTTCTCGGCGGTCTGGCCCATGCCGATGTACGCGTCGGGCAGCAGACCGTCCTCACGCGGGTCGTGCCAGCTCGCGCCGGTGGACTGGGAGACCGCGACGGTACGGGCCTCGGCCTCGGCGAAGATCGGGTTGTGAGTGTCCGGCAGGCCGTCGGATGAGCCCTTGCCGAAACGGGAGACCGTCTCGACACCGGCCGAGATGAAGACGTCGCCCTCGCCGGCCTTGATGGCGTGCAGCGCCATCCGGGTCGTCTGCAGCGAGCTGGAGCAGTAGCGGGTGACGGTGCAGCCCGGCAGGTGGTCCATGCCCATCTGCACGGCCACGATCCGGCCCAGGTTGTGGCCCTGCTCGCCGCCCGGCAGACCGCAGCCGAGCATCAGGTCGTCGATGTCCTTGGGGTCGAGCTCGGGGACCTTGGCCAGGGCGGCCTGGATGATCGTGGCGGTGAGGTCGTCCGGGCGCAGGTCCTTCAAGGAGCCCTTGCCGGCGCGGCCGATGGGGGAGCGGGCGGTGGAGACGATCACGGCTTCGGGCATCACGGGCTCCGGTTCTCGGGGGGCGGCGGCGGGCGTCGGGGCGGCTCGTGCTTCTGACTCCCGCTTCGGGCTTGGCCGAGGGGGAAGTTACCCGTACGTACGGTCAAGGTCACCGGGTACGGGCTGTGACGCCTGCCTCTTTCTGAGCGTGCGCTTAGTCGTGCGTTCCTAAGCGTACGCTCAGGAGGCGGCTTTGCGGTATGGGTCCCGCCCACGCAAAACCGCCTCCGGGCCCGTGGTCCACGTCACCCCGGGAGCTGCTCGGTGTTCTGGTTGGCCGTGAGCAGCCAGCGGCCGTCCTCCTTGGCCATCACGTACATCGGCGAGGTCGGGTTGCCCGTGGGCTCGCCGTCGAGCGTCAGATACTGGCCGCGGGCCTTCACCGCGGCGACGTCGGGGCGGATGAAGAGGACGTCCACCAGCTCGTAGCGGACCGAGCCGTTCGTCATCGCGCCCGGCAGCGCCTTGTGCGTGAACTCCGCGATCTCGTCCAGGCCCCACAGGACCTTGCCGTGCGCCGTGGTCCAGATGGCATCGGCGCGGAACAGGCTCAGGAACTCCTCCGGATCCTCGTTGACCTGCGAGTGCTCGATCGTGGCGATGACTTCCTCGATCGCCTTCAGGTCGGCCCGCGTGTCCGTGTTCGGGTCGGCCTGCGTATCCGGGTTCGGCTCGGCCCGCGTATCCGTGTTCGCTGCCTTCGTGTTCATGTGGAGCAGCCTCGTACCTCAATCAAGCTTGAGGTCAAGCGAGTTGCTGTACGAACTTTCCGCGGGCGTCGGCTCCGGCTCCTCGATCCGCTGACGCCGCCGCCGCTTGAGCAGCGCCCACGGACCCCGGGGCCCGGTCGGCATCGCCGCGGTGACCTCCGTACCGCCTTCCGAAGCCGCTGCCGCCGCGGCGCGCGCGACCGGCAGGAAGCCCTCGTTGCGCGTGACGTCCGGACGCTCCTCATCCGCCGGCCACAGGCCGAGCGAGGCGCAGACCGTGGGCAGCACCGCCATCGCCGCGGTCGCATAGCCCTCCGCGGACGGGTGGTAGTTGTCGAGGGAGAACATCTCGCGCGGATTCGCCGAGAACTCCGGGCCGAGCAGATCGCCCAGGGACACGGTGCGGCCGCCCTGTTCGACGGTGCCGATCGTCTGGGCGGCCGCGAGCTGACGGGAGACCCGGCGGGCCAGCCACCGCAGCGGCTGGTACACCTGCTCCACCGAACCCAGGTCGGGGCATGTGCCGACCACCACCTCGGCGCCCGCCGTACGCAGGCGCCGTACGGCCGCGGCGAGATAGCGGACGGACTGCGTCGGGGGCATACGGTGCGTGACGTCGTTCGCGCCGATCATGATCACGCAGACGTCGGGGGCCGGATCGCTGTTGGCGAGCACCAGCGTCACCTGACGGTCCAGATCGTCGGACTGGGCGCCCGGCAGCGCCACATTGACCAGCTCGACCGGCCGCTCCGCCACCGCCGCGAGCCCTTGCGCGAGCAGCGCCCCCGGAGTGTGCCGGGCACGGCGCACCCCCTGGCCCGCCGCCGTGGAATCACCCAGCATCGTCAGCCGCAGCGGGCGCGAGCCGTCCTCGTACGAACGCCCGTACACACCATTGGCGCGCGGCGGGATCGGCGCGACCCCATTGCCCACCGAACGCTTCGCCAGCTGGACCTCGGCGAGCACCACGCCCACCGCGGCCGCGCCCACGAGCCCGATACCTCCGCCGCCGAATGCCGCACCCGCGGCGATACGCCGTGCCACCCTCGCCCTCGACATGGACCGCAGCCACCTCCCTTTCACACGCCGGCGTCGCACACCGCCGTACAAGAACTGCTTGCCCCGTACGCCAGGTTGTCCAATCTCGGTCGAGGAGAGTGTCCCTCCCCGCGCTTGACGCACCCTTAAGCTGACGGCCGTCCCAGGCAAACACCGCAGAACGCCGCAGAACCCGGAGACAACGGTGCAATTCCACGACTCGATGATCAGCCTCGTCGGCAACACCCCGCTGGTGAGGCTCAACAACGTGACCGAAGGCATCAGGGCGACCGTCCTGGCCAAGGTCGAGTACTTCAACCCGGGCGGCTCCGTGAAGGACCGCATCGCCCTGCGGATGATCGAGGCCGCCGAGAAGAGCGGTGAGCTGCGGCCGGGCGGCACCATTGTCGAGCCCACCTCCGGAAACACCGGGGTCGGCCTGGCGATCGTGGCCCAGCAGAAGGGCTACAAGTGCATCTTCGTCTGCCCGGACAAGGTGTCCACGGACAAGATCAATGTGCTGCGCGCGTACGGGGCGGAGGTCGTGGTCTGCCCGACGGCGGTCGACCCCGAGCACCCCGACTCGTACTACAACGTCTCCGACCGCCTGGTCCGTGAGACCCCCGGCGCCTGGAAGCCCGACCAGTACTCCAACCCCAACAATCCGCGCTCGCACTACGAGACCACCGGTCCCGAACTGTGGGAGCAGACGGCCGGAAAGATCACCCATTTCGTCGCAGGTGTCGGCACCGGAGGCACCATCTCCGGCACCGGCCGCTATCTCAAGGAGATCAGCGACGGCCGGGTGGAGATCGTCGGCGCGGACCCCGAGGGCTCGGTCTACTCAGGCGGCTCCGGCCGCCCGTATCTGGTCGAGGGCGTCGGCGAGGACTTCTGGCCGACCGCGTACGACCAGCAGGTGACGGACCGCATCGTCGCCGTCTCCGACAAGGATTCCTTCCAGATGACCCGCCGCCTGGCCAAGGAGGAGGGCCTCCTGGTCGGCGGCTCCTGCGGCATGGCGGTCGTGGCCGCGCTCGAGGTCGCGCGCGAGCTGGACGAGGACGACGTGGTGGTCGTGCTGCTGCCGGATTCGGGGCGCGGGTACCTGTCGAAGATCTTCAACGACGAGTGGATGGCGGACTACGGCTTCCTGGAGGACTCCGGGGCGTCCGCGAGCGTCGGTGACGTACTGCGGTACAAGGAGGGCGCGCTGCCGCACCTCGTCCATATGCACCCCGAGGAGACGGTCGGGGAGGCGATCGAGGTGCTGCGCGAGTACGGGGTGTCGCAGATGCCGATCGTAAAGCCGGGGGCCGGTCACCCCGACGTGATGGCCGCGGAGGTCGTGGGCTCGGTGGTGGAGCGCGAGCTGCTCGATGCGCTCTTCGCCCAGCGTGCCTCCCTGAGCGATCCTCTGGAGAAGCACATGTCCGCGCCGCTGCCGCAGGTCGGGTCCGGTGAGCCGGTCGGCGATCTGATGGCGGTCCTGGGCTCGGCGGCCGGGGCGGACGCGGCGATCGTGCTGGTGGAGGGCAAGCCCAAGGGAGTCGTGAGCAGGCAGGATCTGCTGGCGTTCTTGGCGGGTGGCGCCAAGTAGGCGGATTTTTTACGGAGTTGGGTCAGGCGTCGTGGAAAAGTGCACGCACGCGACATGTGTGCGCAGCACGCGCTTAACACGCGTCCGGCATTGTTCTGGGTGTCGGCAGGGACGGGGAGCGGCTCCCCCGGAACGGTCGGCACCGAGCGGCGCAGGACCTCCGGAGCGGCTCCCGGACCTCCTCGACGCCATGGGCGCGATACGCCGGCCCTGACCCGGCCCGCGTCCGCTCGCGGGGACCGCCGTCGTCCCGCCCCCCGTCACACGGGGGTGCGGCGGC
>NZ_JAEIMH010000059.1:41404-63577 GCF_016464295.1 Streptomyces sp. N35
CCCCCCGGCCCCGCCCCGGCCCCCCGCCCCCCCGGGGGGCCCCCCCCCGCCCCCCCCCCCTCCCCCGGGGGGGCCGCCGGCCCCCGCGAGAAGCTCTGTTCTCCGCGGCTGAACCGCCGCCGCTCTCGCGGGCTTCGCGTCCGCCGTCCTCAATCACGGTCGCCGAATGCCGTCTCGTCGATGGCCGGCATCGGGGTGCCGCCGGGGTTCCAGGTCTCCAGGAAGCCGGGCTGCAGGGCCAGGTCGAGGAGTTCGACGCGGGCGCCGACGGAGTCCATACGGTGGTACGCGAAGGCGCGGCCGTAAGGGCAGCCGCTGAACTCCTCGGGGAATCCGTGCCGTTCGAGCCGGGCGGCGCCCTCGGCGAGCGACGTCGTCCAGAAGCCGAGGTGGTCGAAGCGGGGCCCGTCCGAGGCGTCCCAGGGGCTGCCGGGCGGGCCCTCGATCAGCTCGATGAAGGGCGCGTCGCCCCGCGTGAAGGTGAGGCGGTAGTCCCAGTCGCCCAGGCGATGGGTCCGCGGTTCGCACCACTCGACACCGGCGGCGAGCGTGAAGTCGCGTAGGGCTGGCTCGAGTTGGGGCACGACGAAACAGACGTGGTAAAAGGCGGTCATCAGGGCAGCATGCCACCGCCGGTTCGGGTGGCGGCCGGGGCGTGCCACCGGCGGTTCGGGTGGCGGCCGGGGCATGTCACCGCCGGGCCGGGCTACCGCCGGGGCATGCCACCGCCGGCTCCGGGCTTTCGGCCCCTGGCCCTCGGGGAGGGGCTGATCCGCCCGGGCGGCCAGGCCCCCAGTCCCCCCGGTCCGCGTCCTGTGCGTTGCTCAGTCCTCCCAGTCCGAGTCCTGCCCCCGCGGCCGTCGCCCCCGTCCGAAGCTCGGGAACCTGTGCATCGCGTGGACCGCGTTCACTCCCACGATGCCGAGCCATGCGACGAGCAGGCCCGGCAGATCGGCGTTGACCGCGGCGATGGCCGAGAGGGGGATGGCGAGGATCAGGGAGACGATCGCGAAGCCGAACCGTTCGCCCCAGGCGTCCACCGAACCGCGCGGGCCGCGGGCCTCGCGGGCGACGGCCATCTGCTGTTCCGCCATCAGGCGGCGCATCCGGCGGTCGACCGTGGCGTCCAGGCGGTCCTCGACCTTCGCGAGGAACGACTCGACCAGCGCGGGTTCGTACTCCTCGCCGAGCTCCCTGCGGGTGTGCAGGGTCGCTTGGAGTTCCTTGTTGAGCTCAGCGTCTCGGGCTTCCATAAGAAGAAACGGTACGAAGCGGGGGCGCGGAACGCAGTGGGGCTAGCCCCCCGATTCGCGGTCGGGCAGACCCGCCGCCGGGGCGCCTCGGGGCGCCCCCGGGGGGCCCGCCGGGGCGGGGGCCGCGCGGGGGGGGCGGGCCGCGCGGGGGGGGTAGGCGGCCAGCGCCGCGTGGATTGGGCGGCAGCGCCGCGCGGATAAGCCGTTGGCGCCGCGCGGATAAAGTGGCCCGACTATGACTGCCACTCTCGTCGCCAGGAAGCTCACCGCCGCACACGGTGAGCGCACGCTCTTCGCCGATCTCGACCTCGTCGTCGCGCCCGGCGACGTCATCGGTCTGGTGGGTGTCAACGGCGCCGGGAAGTCGACCTTGCTGCGGATGCTCGCCGGGCTCGACGCCCCCGAGACCGGTGAGCTGCGCCTGTCCCCGCCCGGCGCCGCCGTCGGGGACCTTCCCCCGGAGCCCGAGCGGCGGGCCGGCGGGTCCGGACGCGGCTTCCTGGCCCGGCGCACCCGTGGGGGCGCGGCGCAGGCCGAGCTGGACGCGGCGACGCAGGGTCTCGTGGACGGGACGCCGGGCGCGGACGACGCGTACGCGGACGCCCTCGACCGGTGGCTGAACCTCGGCGGCGCCGACCTGGACGAGCGGGCTCAGGAGGTCGCCGACGACCTCGGCCTCGCGGTGGGCCTCGATCTGCCGATGACCGCGCTGTCGGGCGGTCAGGCCGCCCGCGCCGGACTCGCCTCGCTGCTGCTCTCGCGCTACGACGTCTTCCTGCTCGACGAGCCGACCAACGACCTCGATCTCGACGGTCTGGAGCGGCTCGAGACGTTCGTGCGGGGGCTGCGCGCCGGCACGGTCGTCATCAGCCACGACCGCGAGTTCCTCACCCGTACGGTCACCAAGGTCCTCGAACTCGACCTGGCGCAGCAGCAGATCAACCTCTACGGCGGCGGCTACGAGTCCTATCTGGAGGAGCGCGAGCGCGCCCGCGACCACGCCCGCGAGGAGTACGACGAGTACGCGGGCAAGCGGTCCGCCCTGGAGAGCCGGGCCGCGATGCAGCGCGGCTGGATGGACAAGGGCGTCAAGAACGCCCGCCGCAAGGCCACCGACAACGACAAGATCGGCAAGGCCTTCCGCAGCGAGGCGAGCGAGAAGCAGGCTTCCAAGGCCCGTCAGACGCAGCGGGCGATCGAGCGCCTCGACGTGGTCGAGGAGCCGCGCAAGGAGTGGGAGCTGCGGATGGAGATCGCGGCGGCTCCGCGCTCCGGCTCCGTGGTCGCCACGCTGCGCGACGCGGCCGTGCGGCGCGGGGAGTTCGCGTTCGGTCCGGCGAGCCTGCAGATCGACTGGGCGGACCGGGTCGCCATCACCGGCGCCAACGGGGCGGGGAAGTCGACCCTGCTCGCGGTGCTCCTCGGCCGGCTGGCCCCGGACTCCGGCTCCGCCACCCTCGGCTCGGGTGTGCTGGTCGGCGAGGTCGACCAGGCCCGCGGCCTCTTCCTCGGTGACGAACCGCTCCTCGAAGCGTTCTGCGCCGCCGTACCCGACACCGAGCCGGCCGAAGTGCGCACCCTGCTCGCCAAGTTCGGCCTGAAGGCGGCGCATGTGACCCGCCCGGCGGCCACCCTCTCTCCCGGTGAGCGCACCCGGGCGGCGCTGGCGCTGCTGCAGGGGCGCGGGGTGAACCTGCTGGTCCTGGACGAGCCCACCAACCACCTCGACCTTCCGGCGATCGAGCAGCTGGAGTCCGCTCTGGAGGCCTACGAAGGCACCCTGCTCCTTGTCACGCACGACCGCCGGATGCTCGACGCCGTCCACGTGACCCGACGTCTGAGGGTCGCGGACGGAAAGGTCACCGAGCTCTGACGGAAACGTCACCGAGCTCCAGGGGCCCGCGCGCGAAGCGCCCTGCCAAGGCGTCACCCCAGGCCCCTTGCCCGGCTGCATATCTTCATGCAGAGTTCTGGCACGCTGAATAACGTGTCACTGCCCCGGGGCTGGAGTTGCCGCACATGTCGTCCCAGATGAAGGACAGCGCCCCGCCGCGAGCGCCCGGGCCCCTCGTCCTCGACGGCCGGAGCATGACGGTCGGCGCCGTCGTCCAGCTCGCGGAGGGCGCCGCGTATCCCGTCCCCGGCGCCGACGCGCTGCGGCGGGCCGAGGGCGCCTGGGCCGCCGCCCGTGAACTCGCCGTGTCCGGCCGCGTCTACGGCCGTTCCACCGGCGTCGGCGCCAACCGGAACGAGCACGTGCCCGCCGAGGCCGCCGCCGAGCACGGCCTCGGGCTGCTGCGCTCGCACGCCGGAGCGATCGGCGAACCGCTGCCGGCCCGTGAGGTCCGCGCGATGCTCGCCGTACGCGCCAATCAGCTGCTCGCGGGCGGCGCGGGGCTGCGGCCCGCCGTCGTCACCGCGCTCTGCGAGGCCCTGGCGAGCGGCGCCCACCCCGTGGTCCACGAGTTCGGCTCGGTCGGAACCGGCGACCTCGCGGCCCTCGCCCAGACCGGGCTCGCCCTCGCCGGCGAACACCCCTGGGCCGCGGGACCCCCGCCCGAGCCGCTCGCGCTCGACCACAACGACGCGCTCGCGCTGATCAGTTCCAACGCGCTCACGCTCGGCCAGTCCGCGCTCGCCCTCGTCGAACTGCGGCGCCTGGTCCGGGCCACCCAGGTCGTCGGCGCGCTCTCGCTGCTCGCGGTCGACGGCTCGTACGAGGCGTACGCGGAACCGGTGCACGCCGCCCGCCCGCACCCCGGCTCGGGCGCCGTCGCCGCCCGCAGCCGCCGCCTCCTGGGCGCACCCGAGCGCCCCGGACCGCCGGCAGGGCGCATCCAGGACCCGTACGCCTTCCGCTGTCTGCCGCAGATCCACGGCCCCGCCGAGGACGCCGCCGACGCCCTCGAAGCGACCCTCGCCATAGAGCTCAACGCCGCCGCGGAGAACCCCCTGATCCGCTCCGACGAGCCGGCCGCGTACCACCACGGCGGCTTCTACGCGGCCCAACTCGCCCTGGCGCTCGACCACTTCCGGCTCGCGCTGATGCAGGTCGCGCACCTGTCGGCCGCGCGTCTGTCGGCGCTCAACGAACCGGGCCTCACCCGCCTGCGGCCCTTCCTCGCCGCCGAGGAGCCCGCCTCGTCGGGCGTGATGATCCTCGAGTACGCGGCCACGGCGTCCCTCGGCGAGCTGCGGTCCTTCGCGCACCCCGCCTCCCTCGGCCACGCGGTGCTCTCCCGCGGCGTCGAGGAACAGGCCAGCTTCGCCTCGCTCGCCGCCCGCCAGACGCTGCGGTCCGCGGCTCCGCTCCGGCTCGTGGTGGGCTGCGAACTGGTCGCGGTCATACGGGCCCTGAGGATGCGCGGACTGCGCCCCGACCCCGGCCTTCCGGTCGGCCGGGCCCGCGCACTCGCCGACGGCCTTCTCCCCGAGGGGCTCCGGGACCGTCCGCTCACCGATGATGTGACGGCGGCAGCGGAGCTGCTCGACCGGTTCGCCGACCTCTAGAGCTCCGATGGAGCTCCGAACAGAAACCAGCAGCAGTCCGTGTCGTACGAGGGGCCTTGACCATGACCGACACCCCGGCCACCCGCCTTCAGGAGCTGTTCGAAGGCCACCGCCTGACGCCCACCCAGCGCCGGATCGCGCACTGCATGGTGCGGCGTGCGGCCGACGTGCCGTTCCTGTCCTCGGTGGAGCTCGCCGAACTGGCCGGCGTCAGCCAGCCGTCGGTGACCCGCTTCGCGGTGGCCCTCGGGTTCGACGGCTATCCGGCGCTGCGCAAGCATCTGCGGGACGTCGTCCCGGCGGACGCGGGCGGGAGCGCCGAGCTCAACGAGTACCAGCAGGCCGTCGAGGCCGAGATCGAGAACCTGCGCCATCTCGCCTCGGTCCTCGCGGATCCCGCGCCGGTGGAGCAGGCGGGCGCCCTGCTCGCCGCGTCCCGCCCGCTGCCGGTCCTCGGTCTGCGCGCGGCCGCGTCCCAGGCGTACGGCTTCGCGTACTTCGCGGCCAAGGTGCACCCGGACGTACGCCTGCTGCACGAGGGCGGCACCATGCTGGCCGACCGCCTGGAGGCCGCGGCCCGCGCGGGCGCCTCGGCCGTCCTGTGCTTCGCGCTGCCGCGCCACCCGCGCGAGGTCGTCGAGGCCCTCACGTACGCGAAATCCCTCGGCCTGACCGTCGTCACGGTCGCCGACTCGGCCTTCGCCCCGGTCGCCAAGGTCTCCGATCTGCTGCTCCCGGCGGCGGTCGGCACGGGCCTCGCCTTCGACACGGTATGCGCGCCGATGCTGCTCGGCCGGGTCCTCCTGGAGGCCATGTGCGACGGCCTTCCGGAGGCGCAGTCCCGTCTGGAGGCCTTTGACGCGCGGGCGGCGGAGCGAGGGCTGTTCGTCGAGTAACGCCCGTACGAGATCGGCGAATCGGGCCCTGGAGGAGCGCTCCGTATCGGCGCTTGACCTGAACCAAACTTGAGCTTCTAGGTTTCCTGTCAGCACCGCAGGAACTGTCCGGCGGAGCTTTCAAGGAGGTTCGCCATGACCGAGAACGCATCCCCCACCCAGACCGCGCAGGGCACCACGGCCGCCTCGACCGCCGCGCCGGCGACGGAGATCCCCGACCGCTACCGGTACGCCGTGATCCCGCACATCATGGTCGACGACGCCGCCGCGGCGATCGACTTCTACCGGCGGGCCTTCGATGCCCGTGAGGACTTCAGGATCGACGTCCCGGGCGGCGGGATCCTGCACGCCGAGATCATGGTCGGGCAGTCGGCCCTGATGCTGGGCGACGCCGGCGCGGACGAGGCGGACGGCGCGGGGCTCGCCTCCTTCTTGGCGCCCGCCTCGCTCGGCGGCGGCACCTCGGTGACCCTGCATGTCTTCGTGCCGGATGTCGACGGCCTGGCGCGGCGGGCGGCAGCTGCGGGCGCCGAGATCCTCGTACCGCCACAGGACACCTTCCACGGTGACCGCTCCACCATCCTCAAGGACCCCTTCGGGCACATCTGGGTGTTCCTGACGCACATCGAGGACGTCTCCGAGGAGGAGATCCAGCGCCGCCTGGCCGCCGCCGGGTGAGCGGGTCCGTCACCGCTCCCGCCTTCGGCGGCGGTTGCGCACCCAGGTCACCGCCCACAGGACGTGCAGCCCGCCGAGGAGCACCAGGACCGCGGCCGCGTCCAGGTGGGCGGAGAGCGAATGGCCGGGCCCGAGAGCGGACACGGCGCCGGCGAGGAGGGTGAGGTCGGCGGGCAGGGTGATCGCTGCCAGGAAGCCCAGACACGCCGCCGTGCCCACCACGAGCACCACGGTGTAGACCCGTACCGCACGCCGCTCATGGCGGGGCAGCGAGGCGCTCGGATCGCCGGCGGGCGATCCCGGGCGGGGCGCGCGGCGCAGTAGGCGCCGCCCCCTGTAGGCGGCGTACGCGACGCCTTCGCCGTAGAGGTCGCGGCAGCCGGTCAGGTCCTGCAGCACGAAGTACAGGTCGGTGCGCATGAAGACCATCAGCTGGAACGGCAGGGGCAGCAGCGACGTGAGCGCGACAGCCAGGAGAATCCGGTGCGGGAGGGTCCCGGGCGCCACCGCGGCCGCACCCAGGACGGCGAGCGCGAACGTGGTCAGGTTCACGGCGATACCGGCCAGATAGGCGGTCAACCGGTGTCGGCGCGGGGCCAGTTCTATGCCGCTGATGTCGGTCTGCAGGACCAGGAACTGCAGTCGTGTGCCCAGCTCGATACGGCCGGGGACCCCGGTGGCCCGGGCGGTCAGGAGGTGGGCGAGTTCATGGACGAAGAGCAGCGTCCATCCGGCGGCGGCATGCAGCGCGAGGACGAGGCTGCCGTGTGAAGTCCACAGCAAGGTGCGGAAGTCGAGGGCGAGTTCCGGCCGGGTGGCGATGAGGAAGAGCGCCGTCGCGACCAGCGCTCCGGCCATGAGCGGGAGCGCGGGGTGCAGCGTCCAGCGCACATGGCGGGGGCGCAGCCGGGCCAGCGGAGGTGGTTTCGGCGGGGCGGCGGGCACAGGATGTCCGTCCGTCTCGGCGACGAACTCCAGGTCCATCAGGGCGGTCACGAATTCCGGTACGTCGACGTCCTCGCCCGTCTCCTGCCGCAGGCGTACGCCGACATCCGGGACGGTCAGGCCCTCCTGGAGCAGCTCGATGACGCGCTTGCCGGCCTCGGGCAGGGCCACGAACCGTCCGGTGGCCATACGGCCGACGATCCACTCGTCACGATCGTGCCGACAGGCCAGGTCGTGCAGCCGGACGGTGGTCGGCGTCCTGACCTCAGCCAAGAGTGTTCCCGCAGGCCGGGCAGTCGGGGAGGCGGTCGAACCGTTCGAGGACCGGGTCGCCGGGCACCATGAGATTGATGCCGAACCTGAAGCCGGGCTCCATCGCGGGCACCCCGGTCAGCAGGGCGAGCGCGGCATGGGTCTGCAGGGTGCCGGACAGGGCCGCCGTGACGGCGTTGGCGGGGTTCCAGGGAAAACGCGGCGAGGCGACCTCCTCGTCCTGGCCGGGTCCGACCCGCAGATCGCGGCGCGCCACTTCGCCCGCCCGGTGGCACTCCCAGCAGGCGCCGACTCCGGGCACGTGCACCCCCACCGTGACCAAGGGGCCGTGATATCCGGCGTCGACCCAGGGGGTGTTCGTGGCCAGGCACACGCGATTGGCCCACCTGCGGATGGCCGGCGGCCGGTCGGCCGCGAGGAGCAGCAGGTCGTAGCCCGGGCCCATGAGATCGGCCAGGTCGTCGCGGTCGCGCACCTCGCGACGCTCTCCGGTGACCGTCACATCCGAGTTCCTCGCCCGCAGCGCGTCCAGCGCGGCGTCGAGTTTGGGCTGTCCGACGTCCTTCTCCACGAAGAGCGGCTGCCGGTTCAGATTCGACGCTTCCACCACGTCCGGCTCCACACAGTGCAGATGCCCGACGCCGGACGCGACCAGGGTCTGGGCCGCGTATCCACCGGTGCCGCCCAGGCCCAAGAGGAGAACGCGCGCCTTGCGCAGCTTCAGTTGTACGTCCCAGGGGCTGGTGCGGGGGGTGAGGTCCATCCACCGCTGCAAGGGGACACCGCGGCTGTACCGGACCTGCTCCCGCTCCGAGAACTCGGGTGGAACCGGGGCGGCGGCGTCCTCGAGGAAACCGGCCGCCAGCAGATCGGCCACGGCCTCGCGGAGGTCCTCCGCCGGCACCTCCGGGTGTGTCTCCCGCACCGCGTCGAGGACCGCACCGAGGGACCGGGTCCCGTCCATGGCCTCGATCAGCGGCCATACCCAGCCTTCGGGATCGAGGATCTCGGCGCCGATGCCGTAGATCACGCTTCCGATGCGGACCTGGCCGTCGGCGGTCCGGTACGCCCGGTGTTCCGGCTTCACCCGGGGGCGCTTGATGCTGTGCGGTCCGACTGTCACAGAGACCCCTCCGGTTGGCGAGACGCGCTCTTGACACTCTGACCACGGCTGCAACCCTTGGCAAGGTGCCGGAGTGCTCGTGGCTTCGGCAACGTCCGTGCGCATCAGTCGAGTTGAAGGTGGGGATCTGTATGGCTACCAAGATCGTGATTCGCCCGCTGGACAAGAAGCAGACGACCGGCGAGAGCAACTCGATCGGGTCCTGATCCGGCGGCATCGGGTCCTGATCCGATGCCGTACGGGAGGCGAAATACCGGAGGCGAGGGGGTGGGCAGTGCCTGAGAACGGCTCGGCGGTGTACGGATATCCGGCCGCCGAAGATGTGGAGCGCGCTGTCCGCCACCTTGCCGAGGAGCACCCCGGGCTCCTGCGACTGCGGGAGGTGGGCAGGTCCGGGGACGGCCGCCCGCTGCTGCTGCTCTCGGCGGGAGAGGGGGCCCGCACCGTACTGACCGTGGCCGGGGCGCACGCCAACGAGCCCGTCGGCGGAGCCTGCGTACTGGCGCTCGCGCGACAGTTCGCCCAGGACCCGCGAGGGCTGGCGGAACTGGACTGCACCTGGCACGCGCTGCTCTGCCTCGACCCCGACGGAGCACGGCGCCACCAAGGCATGGAGGGGCCCTCGCTCCTCGGCTATCACCTCGGCTTCTACCGGCCGAACTTCACCCGGCAGCCCGAGTTTCTGCCGGGGGCGGGTGACGAGCGGCCGGCCATGCCCGAGTCACACGCACTCGTGGAAGTGCTCGACGAGCTGCGGCCCACGGTCCAGTTCTCCCTGCACGGCAACGAAGTGGGCGGTTCCTTCCTGCAGTTGACCGCGCCGCTCGCCGGGGCGGCGGGAGCCTTCCGGGGCGTGGCCGCGGACCTCGGCGTGCCGGTGGAGTTCCGTCCCTTCGACGGGATCGACTGGGTGGCGGACAGCCCCGGAGTGCTGCAACTGCCGGTGGGCGGGCAGGACAAGGAGGAGAAGGACCCCTCGGGGTTCCTCTCCCGGGCGACCTGGACGTACCCCGCCAAGTACGGGACCGTCTCGGTGGTGCTCGAGGCCTCCATGTGGGCGGCGCCGGCCGTGAGCGACCCCACCCCCGTGGCCGACCCGCCGGGCGAGCTGCACAAGGTGGGCGACCTCCTGCTCGGGCGGCTGCAGCAGGTGTCCGACGCGCTCGCCGGCGTGCCCGAGCCGTCCTCCCCGTGCCAGGCCGCCGCCCGTGAACTCCTCGATGTGGCACCCGAAGTGGCGGTCACCTGGCGGCAGTACGCACCCGGTACGTCGGGCATCGCGGCCACGGCCGGGAGCAGCGCCTCCATGGGCATCGCGGCCCGCCGTATCCCGTTGCGGGCGGCGGCGATGATGCGCCGGGCCCTCCTCGAAGAGGGACGGACGGCGGCGGCGCAGACGCTCGAGTGGCTGGTGCGTGAGTGGTGCGCGGAGTTGTCGGCGGAGTTCGAGCCGCGCTGGGTGCCGGTATCGGCCCAAGTCGCCCTGCAGACACGGGTGATGCGGGACATCGTCCGGCTCTCGCCACCACTTGCCTGAGCCACGATCTCCCGCACCGCACCCGTGCCTGTGCCCGTGTGCCGTCAGTCGGCCTCCTCGCCCCGGGTCCTCATCACCACCTTGTTCACGGCCCACAGCGCGATCCCGATCGCGAGCAGCACCCCGGCCCGGATGTAGACGTCCGCGGGACGGTCCGCCAGCGGGCTGGCGAGGATCAGGGCCGTGATCGCGCCGAGGACGGGCAGCACGGTCGGCGTGCGGAAGTGGGCGTGGTCGACTGGATCGCGGCGCAGGACGAGGACCGCGACGTTGACCACCGCGAACACGCAGAGCAGCAGGAACGCCGTCGTGTCGCCGAGCCCCTCGATCTCTCCCGTCGACACGAGCCCGATCGCCAGGATGGAGACGAAGATGATCCCGACCACCGGAGTGCGGCGCTTGGCGAGGACGCGCCCCATTTCGCGCGGCAGAATGCGCTCATTGGCCATGCCGTAACACAGCCGTGAGGCCATCATGATGTTGATGAGCGCCGAATTGGTGACCGCGAACAGGGCGATCAGCGCGAAGAGTTTATGCGGGAAGTCCACTCCGCCGGCCTTGACGACTTCGAGCAGCGGCCCGCTCGATCCCGAAAGCGTCTTGTGGTCGACCATGAGGGAGGACACCAGCGCCACCAGCACATAGATGGTGCCGGTGATCGCCACACCCAGGAAGATCGCCCGCGGGAAATTACGCCCCGGATCCTTGGTCTCCTCGACCATGTTGACCGAATCCTCGAAACCGACGAAGGCGAAGAATCCCAGAGCGGTCGCGCCGAGTACGCCGGTGATCAAGGCGTATCCGGTACCGCTCGCCTCGAAGTCCGTGAGCCGGGACGGTTCGCCGTCGCCGGTCATGACGGCCCAGGCGCCGATCGTCAAAATGATGACCAGGCCCGTGAGTTCGACGATGGTCAGCACCACATTGGTCTTCACCGACTCCGAGACACCGCGCAGATTCAGCGCGGCGAGCACCAGGATGAAGGTGATCGCGATCAGCGTGGGCGGCAGGGCGTCGCTGGTGAGCTCGCTCAGGTAGTCGCCGCTGAACGCACGGGCGGCCGCGCTCGCCGACGACAGGCCCGAACACATCACCATGAAGGCCACGATGAAGGTGATGAACGGGACTTTAAACGCCTTCTGCGTATAGAGCGCGGCACCCGCCGCCCGCGGATACTTCCCGACCAGTTCGACATACGAGGCGGCCGTGAGGATCGCGACCACGAACCCGATCACGAACGGCAGCCAGAGCGCCCCGCCCACCTTTCCCGCGACCTTTCCCGTGGTCGCGTAGATCCCCGTACCGAGGATGTCGCCGATCACGAAAAGGATCAGGAGTTTGGGGCCGATGGCGCGTTTGAGCGACGGTTCTCCGGATTGCGGGGTCGTGCTCGGTTCGGTGACGGACACGGAATACCTCCCCCGAGAGCTGATACGTCGGGATCAGTTCTGCCCGGCATCCATGACATCAGTCACAGAATCCACTCGCGCACGGGCTCCCGGCGTGAATACCGTCGGGCCGGGGGCCACCGCGCTTGTGCGGCTACATCCCCTCCAGCGCCCCCACCCGGGCCCCGCCCGACTCCGCCACGATCTCCCGCACCGTCTGCGCCGCACGGATCACGGCGAAACGCACCTTCCCGTCCGCGGCGGCCGAGAAGCCGTGGACGGCCGGGCGGGCCAGGGAGTTGTACGCGTAGTGGTGGGCGAAGTAGTACGCGCCCGTGTCCAGCGCGGCCACCCAGTCGTCCTGTTCGAGCAGCGGCAACGGGCGGTCGGCGGCGAGCAGATCGCCCGCGAAGCAGGCCGGGCCCGCCACGTCCTGGGCCACCTCGGGCCCGCTCTTCGGCCGGCCCTTGGGGTCGTACGCGGCGATCCTCAGCGGCCAGGAGTGCGGGGCGTACACCGTGCGCGTCGCGACCTGGGCGCCCGCGTGCGTCACGGCGACGGACCGGCCGCCCGCGGACTTGGCGTACTCGACCCGCGCCAGGATCGTGCCGTGCTTGGCGAGCAGGGACCGGCCGAACTCCGTGACCAGGCCGTACGACCCGGAGAACAGACCGGGGACGGTGCGCCGCAGTTCCCGTACGAAGGCGTCGTAGGTCGGTGTCTCCTCGTCCGAGGTGAAGTTGACCGAGAGCCCGCCGCCGATGTCGAGGGTGTCGATCTGGCGGCGGCCCGCCCGGGCGTTGATCTCCTCGGCGGGCGCGTACAGCTCGCGGGTGCCCTGGACGGGCAGGTCGAGCGGGATGCCCTGGGAGCCCCAGTGGATGGGCGGCCGGGTCAGCCACGGCCGGTCGAGACAGGCCCCGGTCAGCCACTCGCGGGCGCCCTCGTCCCGCAGCGCCACCCCGAACTTCGAGGTCGAGGTCGCGGTGGACAGGGCCTCGATGGAGCCGCCGCCCGTCTGCGGGTTCACGCGGATCCCGATCGGTGAGCCGCTCGGGGCTGAGCGGACCAGGGCGTCGATACGGGCGAGCTCCTGCGGGTTGTCGGCGTTGACCGCGATCCCGAGGGCGAGGGCCTCGCGCAGCTCGGCGGGCGTCTTGGCGGGGGAGTCGAGCACCGTGGCGGCGGGCCGGATCCCGGCCGCGCGCGCCAGGGCCAGCTCACCCGGGCTCGCCACCTCCGCGCCCAGGCCCTCCTCGTGCAGCAGCCGCAGGACGGGCACGAGAGGGGAGGCCTTCACCGCGAAGGCGTGCAGGACCGGGGCCGAAGTGGCGGACGCGAAGGCCGACTTGAGGGCCCTGGCGGACCGGCGGATCCCGGTGATGTCGAGGAACGCCGCGATCGGGATGTCAGGACCCACGATGCCCTGCTCCACCGCGGCACGGACCGCCGCGTCACGGCGGTCCGCGAGCTGTTCCCCGGCCGCGCCGCCGGTGGCCTCTGCGTTCTCCCGTATCCCCATGAGATCCAGCCAACCACCGGCCACGACGCCCCGCAGAGGTACGAAGGGATTGACTAGTTCTATTCAGCTGGACAGGATGTGAATAACGACATCACGAGGAGGCACGCCCATGTCCGGACCCCGTCCAGTCCGAGCGCCCCGCGGCAGCGAACTGAGCGCCCTGGGATGGCAGCAGGAAGCCGCCCTGCGGATGCTCCAGAACAACCTCGACCCCGAGGTCGCCGAGCACCCCGACAAGCTCGTCGTCTACGGAGGCACCGGCAAGGCCGCCCGCGACTGGCGCTCCTTCGACGCGATGGTCCGCACGCTCAGGACGCTCAAGCAGGACGAGACGATGCTCGTCCAGTCGGGCCGTCCGGTCGGCGTGATGCAGACCCACGAGTGGGCGCCGCGCGTGCTGATCGCCAACTCGAACCTGGTGGGTGACTGGGCGAACTGGGAGGAGTTCCGGCGCCTCGAGCAGCTCGGCCTCACCATGTACGGGCAGATGACGGCCGGCTCGTGGATCTACATCGGCACCCAGGGCATCCTGCAGGGCACGTACGAGACGTTCGCCGCCGTCGCCGCGAAGAAGTTCGACGGCACCCTCGCCGGCACGATCACGCTGACCGCGGGACTCGGCGGCATGGGCGGCGCCCAGCCGCTCGCCGTGACCATGAACGACGGTGTCGCGATCTGCATCGACGTCGACCCGCGCGCCATCGAGCGCCGCATCGAGCACAAGTTCCTGGACGTGAAGGCCGACTCGCTGCAGCACGCGATGCGCCTCGCGGTCGAGGCCCGCGACGCCCGCCGGCCGCTCTCCATCGGGCTGCTCGGCAACGCGGCCGAGCTCGTTCCGCAGATGCTCGCCGAAGGCGCCCCGATCGACATCGTGACCGACCAGACCTCGGCCCACGACCCTCTTGCCTACCTCCCGCTCGGCGTCGACTTCGACGACATGGCGGACGCCGCGGCCAAGGACCCGGCCGGGTTCACCCGCAAGGCCCGCGAGTCCATGGCCAAGCACGTCGAGGCCATGGTCGGCTTCATGGACGCCGGCGCCGAGGTCTTCGACTACGGCAACTCGATCCGCGGCGAGGCCCAACTGGCGGGTTACGAGCGGGCGTTCGCGTTCCCCGGCTTCGTACCCGCGTACATCCGGCCGCTGTTCTGCGAGGGCAAGGGCCCGTTCCGCTGGGCCGCGCTGTCCGGCGAGGCATCCGACATCCACAAGACGGACAAGGCGATCCTCGACCTCTTCCCCGAGAACGAATCGCTGCACCGCTGGATCAAGATGGCCGGCGAGCGCGTCCACTTCCAGGGTCTGCCCGCCCGTATCTGCTGGCTCGGCTACGGCGAGCGCGACAAGGCCGGCGAGCGCTTCAACGACATGGTGGCTTCAGGGGAGTTGCAGGCGCCGCTCGCGATCGGCCGCGACCACCTCGACTGCGGCTCGGTGGCCTCCCCGTACCGCGAGACCGAGGCGATGCTCGACGGCTCCGACGCCATCGCCGACTGGCCGCTGCTCAACGCCATGGTGAACGTGGCCTCCGGCGCCTCCTGGGTCTCCCTGCACCACGGCGGCGGTGTCGGCATGGGCCGCTCCATCCACGCCGGCCAGGTCTCGGTGGCCGACGGCACCGAGCTCGCGGGCGAGAAGATCCGCCGCGTCCTCACCAACGACCCGGGCATGGGCGTCATCCGGCACGTGGACGCCGGCTACGACATCGCCGAGTCGGTCGCGGACGACAAGGGCGTACGCGTCCCGATGCGTGAGGGCGAACAGGCGTGACCTCGTCCTTTCATCAGATGTGGGCCGATCTCGGGCCCATCGGGCGGGACGCCGGCAGCGGTGGCTACCGGCGTTTCGCCTGGACCGAGGCCGACCGGGACTGCCGCGCGTGGTTCCGGTCCGAGGCCGAAGCGCGCGGGCTGAGCTACGAGCTGGACCGCAACGGCAACCAGTGGGCCTGGCTCGGGGCTGCCTCATACGAGGACGTGGCGGCGGGCGAGGCGATCGTGACCGGATCGCATCTCGACTCCGTCCCGGACGGCGGCGCGTTCGACGGCCCTCTGGGTGTCGTCAGCGCGTTCGCGGCCCTTGATGAACTCCGCCACAGGGGAGTGGAGTTCACCAAGCCACTCGCGATCACCAACTTCGGTGACGAAGAGGGCGCGCGCTTCGGTCTCGCCTGCGTCGGCTCCCGGCTCGCCGCCGGGCAGCTGACGCGCGAGCAGGCGTACGAGCTGCGCGACGGCGACGGGGTGTCGCTGCCGGACGCCATGGAGCGCGCCGGCTACGACCCCTCCGCCCTCGGCCGCGACGACGAGCGCCTCGCCCGGATCGGCGCCTACGTGGAACTCCACGTCGAGCAGGGCCGTGCGCTGGACCTGACCGAGCACGCCGTGGGCGTCGCGAGCGCCATCTGGCCGCACGGCCGCTGGCGTTTCGACTTCCGCGGCGAGGCCAACCACGCGGGCACCACCCGGCTCGTGGACCGCCGCGACCCGATGCTGCCGTACGCGGAGACGGTCCTGGCCGCCCGCCGCGAGGCCGAACTCGCGGGCGCCGTGGCCACGTTCGGCAAGATCGCGGTCGAGCCCAACGGCGTCAACGCGATCCCCTCCCTCGTACGGGGATGGCTGGACTCGCGTGCCCCCTCGCCGGACGACCTGGACGCGACGGTCACCGCGATCGAGAAGGCCGCCCGCGAGTACGCCGACCGGCACGGTGTGGACCTCGCCGTCGTACGGGAGTCCTTCACGCCCGTCATCGAGTTCGAGCACGCCCTGCGCGACGAGCTCGGGCGGCTGCTCGGCTCGGGCGGGACTGCGGTGCCCGTGCTCGGCACGGGCGCGGGACACGACGCGGGAATCCTCTCCTCGAAGATCCCGACGGCCATGCTGTTCGTGCGCAACCCCACCGGCATCTCGCACTCCCCGGCCGAATACGCCGCCGAGGACGACTGCGTGGCGGGGGTGCTGGCACTCGCCGACGTACTGGAGGGCTTGGCGTGCAGCTGACCTATTGGGCCGAGTACGCATGGCTCGACCCGGTCGTGGAGCCGGGCGTCGCGCTCGACGTCTCCGCGGACGGACTGATCTCCGGCGTACGCAAGGGAGTCGAAGCCCCGCCCGCGGGCGCCGTGGTCCTGCGGGGCCTGACCCTGCCCGGCCTGGCGAACACCCACTCGCACGCCTTCCACCGGGCGCTGCGCGGGACCGTGCAGGTCGGGTCAGGGACCTTCTGGACGTGGCGCGAGGTCATGTACCAGGTGGCGTCACGGCTCACGCCCGACTCGTACCACCGTCTCGCGCGGGCCGTATACGCGGAGATGGCCCTCGCGGGGATGACGGTCGTGGGCGAGTTCCACTATCTGCACCACGCGCCGGGCGGACGGCGCTACGACGATCCCAACGCGATGGGGGAGGCGCTGATCGCGGCCGCCGCCGACGCGGGGGTCCGGCTCACGCTCCTCGACACCGCGTACGTTTCGTCCGGTTTCGGCGCCGCGCCCAACGAGCACCAGCTCCGCTTCTCGGACGGGGACGCGGCGGGCTGGGCCGCGCGGGCGTCCGCGCTCAAGGAGCGGGAACGGGTGCGGATCGGTGCGGCCGTGCATTCCGTACGGGCCGTTCCGGCCGGGCAGTTGGAGACGGTGGCGTCCTGGGCCCGGGAACGCTCGGCCCCGCTGCATGTCCATCTGTCCGAGCAGACGGCCGAGAACGCCGCCTGCCAGGAGGCCCACGGCTGTACGCCCACCCAGCTGCTCGCCGACCACGGCGTGCTCGGGCGCGCGACGACCGGCGTCCACAACACGCATCTGACGCCCGAGGACATCAGGCTGCTCGGCTCCTCGGGGACGGGCACGTGCATGTGCCCGACGACCGAGCGCGACCTCGCCGACGGCATCGGCCCGGCCGCCGCGCTGCAGGGCGCGGGCTCGCCCCTCTCGCTGGGCTCGGACTCCCACGCGGTGATCGATCCGTTCGAGGAGGCGCGCGCGCTGGAGCTCAACGAGCGCCTGCGGACGCGGACGCGCGGGCACTGGACGGCTGCGGCCCTGCTGCGTGCGGCCTCCGTGTCCGGCTACGAGGCGCTCGGCTGGCCCTCGGGCGGTGTCCTCGAGGCGGGCGCGCTCGCCGACTTCACCTGCGTGGCCCTGGACTCGGTCCGCACGGCCGGACCTCTGCCCCGCCTCGCGGCGGAGACGGCGGTCTTCGCGGCGTCCTCCGCCGACGTCCGGCACACGGTGGTGGGTGGGCGTCCTGTCGTACGGGACGGGGTCCATCTGTCGGTGCCGGACGTCGCGTCCGAGCTCGCGTCCGCCGTGGCTGAGCTGCGCGGGTAGGGGAAAATCGAACTTCCACGGAGAGAGACCCATGACGACCACGGTCATCACCAACATCGGCAACCTTGTGACCAACGACCCGACGCGAGGCGACGGCCCGCTGGGCCGGATCCGGGACGCCGCCGTCGTGATCGACGGCGAGACCGTGGCGTGGGTCGGCCCCGCGGCGAAGGCCCCCGCCGCCGACCAGGCGTACGACGCCGAGGGCCGCGCAGGCATCCCGGGGTTCGTCGACTCCCACTCCCACCTGATCTTCGCCGGCGACCGGACCGCCGAGTTCAACGCCCGTATGGAGGGCCGCAGTTACGAGGCGGGCGGTATCCGGACGACCGTCAAAGCCACCCGGGCGGCAAGCGACGAGGCACTCGAAGCGAACCTCGTCCGCTACCTCGCCGAAGCGCGGAGCCAGGGCACCACCACCTTCGAGACCAAGTCCGGCTACGGCCTGACCACCCATGACGAGGCCCGCGCCCTGCGGATCGCGAGCGAGCACACCGACGAGGTGACGTATCTCGGGGCCCACATCGTGAGCCCCGACTTCGCCGACGACCCGGCGGCGTACGTGGACCTCGTCACCGGCGAGATGCTCGAGGCCTGTGCCCCGTACGCCCGGTGGATCGACGTCTTCTGCGAGAAGGGCGCCTTCGACGGCGACCAGGCCCGCGCCATCCTCACCGCGGGCCGGGCCAAGGGCCTCATGGCGCGCATGCACGCCAATCAGCTCACGTACGGCCCCGGCGTCCAGCTCGCCGTGGAACTCGACGCCGCGTCCGCCGACCACTGCACCCACCTCACCGACGAGGACGTGGCCGCGCTCGCGGGTGGCAACACCGTCGCGACGCTGCTGCCGGGCGCCGAGTTCTCCACCCGTGCCCAGTGGCCCGACGCCCGCCGGCTGCTCGACGCCGGGGTCACGGTCGCGCTCTCCACGGACTGCAACCCCGGCTCGTCGTTCACGTCCTCGATGCCGTTCTGCATCGCCCTGGCCGTACGCGACATGCGGATGACCCCGGACGAGGCCCTGTGGTCCGCGACCGCCGGCGGGGCGCGGGCGCTGCGCCGCACGGACGTCGGCCGCCTGACCCCGGGCGCCCGCGCGGACCTCGCCCTGCTCGACGCCCCGAGCCATGTCCACCTGGCGTACCGCCCGGGCGTCCCCCTCGTCCGTACCGTCTGGCAGCGCGGGCGGCAGGTGCCCGCCTAGCCGCCTGGCGGTCACGAAGCGGCGGAGTCCCACCCAGCGGGCCGCGAAGGCGCCAGGGCGCCCACAACGGCGTCAGGCGCCCCCCGAACGAACGGGGGGCGCCTGAGGAAACCTGGAGAGCCGCAGCTCACTCCTCGACCGTCAGCCCCTTGCGGAGCCGCACGAGCGTGCGCGAGAGCAGCCGGGAGACGTGCATCTGCGAGATGCCCAGCTCCTCGCCGATCTCGGACTGCGTCATATTGGCCACGAAGCGCAGCGAGAGGATCTTGCGGTCACGCGCCGGCAGGGACGCGATCAGCGGCTTCAACGACTCGACGTACTCGATGCCTTCGAGTCCGTGGTCCTCGTAACCGATGCGGTCCGCGAGCGCACCCTCGGAGTCGTCCTCCTCGGGCTGGGCGTCGAGCGAGCTCGCGGTGTACGCGTTGCTCGCGGCCATGCCCTCGACGACCTCGTCCTTGCTGATGTCGAGCCGCTCGGCCAGCTCGCCCACGGTGGGCGCGCGGTCGAGCTCCTGCGCGAGCACGTCCCCGGCCTTGGCCAGGTCGAGCCGCAGCTCCTGCAGCCGGCGCGGTACGCGCACGGACCACGAGGTGTCGCGGAAGAAGCGCTTGATCTCACCCACGATGGTCGGCATCGCGAAGGTGGGGAACTCGACGCCACGGCTGAGCTCGAAGCGGTCGATCGCCTTGATCAGGCCGATGGTGCCGACCTGGATGATGTCCTCCATCGGTTCGCTGCGCGAACGGAAGCGGGAGGCGGCGAACTTCACCAGGGCGAGGTTGAGTTCCACGAGCGTGTTACGGACGTACGCGTATTCGTGCGTGCCTTCCTCGAGCGTCTCGAGGCGGGCGAAGAGCGTCTTCGACAGGGCGCGTGCGTCCTGCGGGGCCACTTCGTCATAGGGCGGGATCTCGGGAAGATCCGAGAGATCCGCCAGATCTGTGGGCTCCTCGGCGCTCTCCGCGGCGGACGGGGCTGCGTGGGGGGCCGCCGTGGCGCGGGGAGCGGGGATATGGGGTTCGGTGTCGATGTGGTCCGGTGGGGGTGTCGACGTCGCTTTGCGGGTAGGCGATGCGTCGAGCCGGGGTGACATGGTGTCCTCCATCGTTCTCGGCGTACGGCTGCCGATGCCAATGTGTGCGGTGCGGTGTGCGGCGCCTCCGTAGCCGGCCGTTGTGAACAGGTCTTCTTCTAGGCCTACCCGTTTTCCGCACCGCCCCGCAAGTGCGATTGCGTCCGAATTGCCCGATATAGGGTGGTTGTTCGGGTACCCGGAGTCGTTCGGAAGGCGTATCTTCAGAGAGGTCAATCACCAGCTCGGGACGCAGCGGAAGAGGAGCGGCATGGACCGCGGCACAGTCGGCAGCGCACATCGGGGCCGGCTTCAGGTCGGCGTGTGGAGCGAGGGCGCCAGTGCCGTCTTCGCGCCCGCGGGCGAACTTGATCACCACACCGCGGATCTCCTGCGTGAACCGCTCGAGCAGGCCATCGCCGAGGGAGTGACCAGGCTCGTCGTGGACTGCTCACGGCTGGAGTTCTGCGACTCGACCGGGCTCAACGTGCTGCTCGGCGCCCGTCTGAAGGTCGAGGCCGAAGGCGGCGGGGTCCACCTCGCGGGGATGCAGCCGGTGGTGGCCAGAGTGTTCGAGATCACGGGGGCGGAGGCGGTTTTCACTGTGCATCCCACCCTCGAGGCCGCGCTCAGGGAGTGATCGGACGGCCTGCCGTGACCGGCCGGAACCCGTTCCGTGACCGGCGCGTCGTCTGCATCACATTTTCCGTAGCGAAAAAGTGGGTGTTCGTACCGTCCGGGCGGGCAGGAGACGCATCGGAACCCGTTGGATGCGACAGGACAAGAACGTGCGGGGCTGTGGCCCCTGGTAACTACGACTGGTGAATCGGTGAGGTGAAGCGCTGATGAGCACCACCCGGCCCCTCTCGCCGGGCGACCGCGGTCCGGAGTCCGGTGCCGCCGGCCCGGCTGCGGATGCAGCGCCCGCCCGCCGTCAGGTGCGCAGGCTCAGCCTTGCGGGCGAGAGCGGTGTCGTTCCCCTCGCGCGTGACTTCACCCGGCAGGCTCTGCACGAGTGGGGCTGGCTGCCCGCCGCGACCGCCGACCGCCGTGCCGCCGCCGAGGACGTCCTCCTGGTCGTCTCCGAGCTCGTCACCAACGCCTGTCTGCACGCCGAGGGCGCCCGCGAGCTGTGGATCGGCAGCGACGGCAAGGTCCTTCGCCTCGAGGTCTCGGACCAGGGCGCGGGCAACCCGGCCCCCCGCACCCCGCATCGCGCGGGCCGCCCCGGCGGACACGGCATGTTCATCGTCCAACGCCTCTGCCTCGACTGGGGCGTTGTGCGCACACCGGGGGTTTCGGGCAAGACGGTGTGGGCCGAACTCGCCTCACCCGTATAAGCGTTTCACACCTTCCCGATCGCGCCGCTCGAACTCTTCTCCGTACGAAAATGACGGTCTACGAGCCCAAAAGCGCAGGTCAAAGGCCTCCACCAAACCGCCTCGTTGTTTGTCTTCCCATGTCTTGGCGCCGGGCGTACCTTGAGCGCCCAATCTGATGTGCCGTCAGTAACTTGCAGGGGCGAGGCCCCGAGTGCCGACGGCCTTCAACTCCCGGCATGAGGGGAATTCGAGGTGTCGTACCAGAAAAGCGCCGCCGCGCTTCTAGCCGCGGCCTTGGCCGGCTCGGCGGTACTGCTGGCCGCCCCCGCTGCTCACGCCACCGTGGTGGACGTCAACTACGACTGCAAGACGCCGATCGGTCCCAAGAGCGCGGTCTCTCCGGTCGACATCAAGGCCGAGAAGGCCGGCAGCGGCTACAAGATCACGATGACGTTCAACAAGGGTGTCTCGTCCAGCCCGATCGCTCTGGAGAAGGGCGTCATGAAGCCCAGCGCCCAGATCAAGCTGGGCGGTGCCGAAAGCGGCACGATCAAGGTCTCGGCGGGCGGCAACCCCGAGACCATTCCGGCGAACGCGCCGATCAAGATCCACCCGATGACCGGTACGTACACGCCCAAGGGCAGTGGCAAGGTCACCTTCACCGCGGGGACGCTCACCATCTCGGCGATGTCGACCACCACCACGTGCACGGCGAAGAACAACCCCAAGCCGTCCCTGGAAATGGACGTCAAGGGTTCGGGCGGTGGCGGTTCGACGGGTGACGCCGGCTCCAGCGGCGCATCGCAGAGCGCCCCGGACGGCGGCTCCGAACTGCCGCAGACCGGGCCCGAGGACTCGGCGGTCGCGCTCGGCACGCTCGGCGGCACGGTGCTGCTCGTCGGTGCGGGCGGCGTTCTGTGGCTGACCCGGCGCAACCAAGCGGTCCGCCGGTAGGTCAGAGGTGGTGGTCACACCGTCAGGAGTGGCCACGCCAACGCACCCGTAGGGCAACGCACTTGGAGCCGCCGATGCTGTCCGCTCCCCCCACCGCCCCCCTAAGCCTGCCGGCCGGGGCAGGCCTGCTCGGGCCGTCCGCGGGCGGTGCGGGGGGGG